>JAYSCC010000093.1:0-8333 GCA_041915065.1 Zavarzinia sp. | reverse complement strand
GTCTCATGGCCCGGCTGTCTCGACCGGCGGGGCGGCGACGAATCGCCCCCGTGGACTTGGGCGCGGCTTGCCGGCGCCGCGCCCGCTGCCTAAGCGTGGCCCCGGTCTCCGCTTCCCCGCCGCAGAAGGAATGCCGCCATGAAAGCCGCCGTCGTCCGGGCCAAGAGCCAACCGCCCTCTTACGCGGATTTCGAAGCGCCGGTGGCGGGTGCCGGGGAGAAGCTGATCACGGTGACCGCCGCCGCCCTCTGCCCGTTGGCGCGCGCCCGGGCGGCCGGCACCCATTACAGCGCAGTCGGCGGCTTTCCCTTCGTCGCCGGGGTCGACGGCGTCGGCCGCCTGGCCGACGGCACACGCGCCTATTTCATCCTGCCGCGCGCCCCCTTCGGCAGTTTCGCGGAAGCCAGCGTGGTGCCGGTGGCGCAATGCGTGCCCGTGCCGGACGGGCTCGACGACGTGACCGCGGCGGCGATCGCCAATCCCGGCATGTCGGCCTTCGCCGCCCTGACCGAGCGCGCCCGCTTCCGTAAGGGCGAGAGCGTGTTGATCAACGGCGCCACCGGCGCCTCCGGCCGGCTCGCGGTGCAGATCGCCCAACATATGGGCGCGGCGCGGATCGTGGCGACCGGGCGCAATCTCGCCGTCCTGGAAGACCTCTGCACCCTCGGTGCCGATGTCACGATCCCCCTCGGCACCGGGCCGGACGCGCTCGCCGATGCTTTTGCCGCGGCCTTCGCCGACGGTATCGACATCGTGCTCGACTACCTCTGGGGTTTCAGCGCCGAACTGCTGCTGGCCGCCGCGGTGAAGGCGAGCCCGACCGGCAAGCCGATCCGCTATGTCGAGATCGGCGCCGCCTCGGGCGCCGAGATCCGCCTGCCGGGCGCCCTGCTCCGCTCTTCCGGCCTGGAGTTGACCGGCAGCGGGATCGGCAGTGTGTCCCTGGAACGCCTGGCGGCCGCGGTCGCCGGCGTTTTCGCAGCGGCAAGGCCGGCGGGGCTGAAGCTGGCGACGCGCCAGGTCCCGCTGGCCGAGGTCGAGGCGATCTGGCCGCTCACCGACGGCGAGCGGATCGTGCTGGTTCCCTAGCCGTCCGCCTGGCCGAGGAACGGCGGTTTCTCGCCGCCGCCGTGGACTTCGAGGGCGGCGCCGGTGACATGTTTCGCCATGTCGGAGGCGAGGAAGAGCACGGCATCCGCGATGTCTTCCGGCACCGCCATGCGCCCCTGGGGCAGCGACGCCTCGATCCGGGCGAGGCCTTCGGCGCCGCCGTAGTGATCGAGCGCCGCCTCGGTCTTGATCATGCCGGCGATGATGGCGTTGACGCGGACCAGCGGCGCCCATTCCTGGCCGAGGGAGCGGGTGAGCGAGACGAGCCCCGCCTTGGCCGCGCCATAGACCGCGGTGCCGGGCGAAGGCCGCACCGCCGAGACGCTGGCAATATTGACGATCGCCCCGCCCGAACCCTGCGCCCGCATGGCGACGCAGGCCGCCTGCGAGAGATAGAGCGGCGCCAACAGGTTGAGGCGTAGGATCGATTCGGCGAAACGGGGCGAAGCAGTCGCGGCATCGGAAGGCGGCGAACCGCCGGCATTGTTCACCAGGATGTCGATCCGGCCGAAGCTCTCGACCGCCTTGGCGACCACGGCCTTGGCCTGCTCGGGATCGCGCACGTCCGCCGCCATGAACAGGGCGCCCCGCCCCATGGCGGCGGGCAGCGTCTCCGGCTCGTTCCGGCCGCAGACCAGGACGTCGGCGCCGGCCGCCAGCAGGCGGGCGGCGATGGTGCGCCCGACGCCCTTGGTGCCGCCGGTGACGACCGCGACCTTGCCGGTGAAATCGAGCGCGCTCATGACAGGCAACTCTCGTCCCAAAAGGCGCGCAGCCGGGTGATCTTGCCCTGGTCGTCGAAGGCCAGGGTCTCGAAACCTTCGATCGCCACTTCGCCGAGGCCCGGCATCGCCATGGTCACGGTGAAATGGACCATGGCTTCGTTGCCGCAATGGATAATCCGGTGCAACACGCTGGAAAATTGCGCCGGCCCCTCGTCCGAAGGCGCCCAGAAGGCGCGGAGCGCCGCCTTGCCGACATGGGCGGGCAGGCCGACCGGATCGTCCGCCACCGCACCGTCGGCGAAGAGGGCGGCGCGGGCATCCTGGTCCTTCGAGGCGAAGGACGCCAGATAGGCCCGCACCACGGCCTCGACATGCTCGCGCGTGACCGTGGCGGTCACGCCCTGCAACATGCCGGTGAGCGCCTGCTTCAGCATCAAAATTCCGAGAAGCGGAAGTTGCCGTTGTCGATCGCGATGTCGGCGCCTGAGATGAAGCGCGACTCGTCCGAGACCAGGAACAGCACCAGGTTGGCGACGTCTTCGGGATAGCAGAAGCGGTGGCCCATGGGCGACTGCTTGATCATCTCGAGGTCGGCGTCGGGCGGCAGGCCCATCTGGGCCAGCACCATCGGCGTCAGGATGCCGTCGGGGCAGAGGGCGTTGCAGCGGATCGCATAGCCGCCGGTCTTGGCATGGGCATTGACGCTCCGGGTCAGGGAGACGACCGCCGACTTGGCCGCGGCATAGGCGAAATAGTTGGGGCTGCCCAGGTGCGACGTCACCGATCCCATGTTGACGATATTGCCGCCCTTTTCCTTCATGTTGAGGACGCCGTGCTTGCAGCCGAGGTAATAGCCGGTGACATTGGTGTTCAGCGTCTTCTGCCAATCCTCGAAGGTCATGTATTCGATCGAGGCCTGGATCAGGATGCCGGCATTGTTCACCAGCGTGTCGACATAGCCGAACTTGGCCTTGGCCTCGGCGAAGGCCTTCACCCATTCGTCCTCGACCGTGATGTTCAAGGGCAGTGCGATGGCGGCATCGCCGATCGCCGCCGCGGTCGCCTTGGCCGCCTCGAAATTCACGTCGGTGGCGATGATCTTGGCGCCTTCCTTGGCCAGCAGCATGGCGTCGGCCTTGCCGGCCCCGCTGCCCGCACCGGTGATCATGACGACTTTGCCCGCGACGCGACCCATGAGGATACCCTTTCCCGTGTAACTCAACCGGCAACCTGGCGCAGCCGCTCTTCGGCCGGCTGGTTGCTTTGCTGCGCGGCGATGTCGTCGGCCGCGATGAAACCGAAAGTCATGGCCGGGCCGAGTGTCGCCCCCGCCCCCGGATAGGCGGCTGCCATGACGGAACCGGAGGTGTTGCCGATGGCATAGAGGCCGGCGATCGGATGGCCCGCCGTATCGAGCACCCGTGCCCTGGCGTCGACCTTGAGCCCGCCCTTGGTGCCGATGTCGCCGAGGTCGACGCGCACGGCATAGAAGGGCGCCGCCTCGATCGGGCCGAGGCAGGGATTGGGAGTCACGAAGCGATCGCCGAAATAGCGGTCATAGACATTGTCGCCGCGGCCGAACTGGGGATCCTTGCCGGTCTTCGCGTAACCGTTCATGTCCGCCACCGTCGCCTTCAGGGCGTCGGCCGGCACGCCGATCTTGGCCGCCAGGCCCTCGACCGTGTCGGCCCGGTAATAGACATTGTCCAGCCATTCGGCGGGCAGGCTGCGATCCGGTTCCATCATCCCCGGCATCAGGCCGCCGACCACGTATTTCTTGCGGAAGGTGGCGTCGAACACCATCCAGCACGGGCAATTGGCGCCCGTTGCCTTCTGGTCGTCGATCATGGCGTAACCGAAGTCGTTATAGGAGATCGCCTCGTTGGCGAAACGCCGGCCCAGGCGGTTGACGATCACGCTGCCCGGCCAGCCGCGCTCCATGAACATGCCGACGCGGGTTTCCGTGTTCGGCGTATGGCGCGACGGCAGGCGCATGGTCGGCGCCCACCAGGCGAGATCCATGAATTCGACGTCCGCGCCCACCGCCCGTCCGGCCGCGATGGCGTCGCCCGTATTGTTCGGATAGGGCGTGACGCTCCAGGCCTGCGAGGTCGGCCCGGGCAGATTGGCTTCGCGCATCGCCTGATTGCGCTCGAAACCGCCGGCAGCCAGGATCACGCCGCGGCGGACGTTCACCGTAATCTCCGCCCCGTCGCGCGAGAGCACGACGCCGGTGACCCGCTCGCCGTCGCGGACCAGGCGCACCAGGGCGGTGTTGGTGACCCGCGCCACGCCCCGCTTCACCAGGCCGCGCAGCAGCCCGCCGGCCAGCGCATTGCCCATGGTCAGGCGGCGGTCGCGCCTGGTGCGGAAGCGCTGGCCGAGATCGCCCCAATAGGCGGCGATCACCTTGAGCACCAGCATGGGCCAGCCGGATTTCTTGGTGGTGATGGCGCGCGCTTCCGACACGGTCATGGAGACGCGGCCGAACAGCTTCATCAGGGCATAGGGTTCGCGCAGGCGGAAGAAGTCGTCGCCGAGTTCGGTACCGTCGACCGGGCTCGGATCCATGGTGCGGCCGCCCGGCAGGGAGCCTTCGCGTTCCGGGTAATAGTCCGGATATTCCATCACCGCCTTGAAGCCGAGGCCGACCCGCTCGGTCGAATAGCGGACCATCTGCACCGCATTGTCGACATAGGCGGCCAGCTTCTCGTCCGGCACCAGGCCCTTGGTACAGGCGCGGAGGTATTTGAGCGCGCGGGCGCGGTCGTCCTTGGCGCCCAGGTCGTCGTTGCAGGGCACCCAGATGGCGCCGCCCGAGACGGCGGAGGTTCCGCCGAAGCGATCGCTCTTCTCGGCGAGCAGGACGGAGAGGCCGAGGTCGTGGGCGCGGTTGGCGGCCAGCATGCCGCCGGCGCCCGAACCGATCACGACGACGTCGACCGTATCGCCGTCGGCCACGGCACCGAAGCCCTTCGCCTGGGTCATCGCCTCTCCCCTGTTCATCGTTGCGGTCATTCTTGTCCGTGGGGACGCCCTGCCATCGTCCCCATGGACTAGGCCGCTACTTTAGCGGCCGAACATCGTGGTCTTCAGGCCGCCCTCGTCGTCGACCGCCAGCATCAGGGTCGAGGTCACCCGGAAGGTCGAGGCGGCGATCAGCCATTGGCCGTCGACCTTTACATAGTCGTCCTCGTAGAAGCCGCCGACCTGGGCGACCGAGCGGGCCATCAGGTTGATCTGGTTGAAATAGAGGTCCCAGGTGCCATGCGCCTTGTCCGCGCCGTCGAGGCGGATGACCGGGTTCTGGCCGTGGTGCATGTCCAGGATCTGGTCGTTGCAGGCGATCATCGAGAACAGGTTGACGAAGGAATCGCGGCCGTCGTGCACGCCCATGAAGGCGGCGTCGATCTGCGCCTCCGGCGTGAAGCAGGCGCGCATGTCATCCGGCTTCTTGTGGTCGCAGGCACGCCAATAGCGATGCTTCAGCGTGTGGATCGCGGCCAGGTCTTCCAGCTCCTGGATGCGCTGCGCCAGGCTTTCGATCGTATGGGTCATTATTGTCCTCCCCTTGGCCGGGGGAGGTTAGGCGCCGGCCGCTGCCTTCGCCTCGCCCGAATGGACGAGATCGCCGGCCTCCGGCACCTCTTTTCCGTCGAGCCAGGCGGCGATCATGGCGTTCACCGTCTCCGGCGCTTCCTGTTGAACCCAATGCGAAACATTCGGCAGGTAGCGGAGCGTCAGATTGGGCACCAGCTCCTGGGTACCGAAGGTGGTTTCCTTGCCGAGGGCGGTGTCCGCCTCGCCCCAGATCATCAAGGTGGGGATTTCCAGCTTGGGCACCGGGATGTCGCCGCCCGGCTGACGCAACCGGATATTGGCGCGGTAGTAATTCACCATGGCGGTGAGCGCGCCCGGCTTCAGGGCGTTCCGGCGATATTCGGCCAGCACTTCGTCGGGGAAGCGGCTCTTGTCCACTGCCATGTCGCGGAAGGCGTCGCCCACCGCCTTGGCGCCGCGCGCGCCCAGCACCAGTTCGGGCAGCCAAGGCAGCTGGAAGAAGAACATGTACCAGGAACGGCGGAACTGCCGGAAGGTTCGCAGGGCTTTGAAGAAGAGCGCCGGGTGCGGCATGTTCAGGATGATGAAGCGCTCCAGCGGCCGCACGCGCCGGAGCGCGAAGGCCCAGGCGATCGCCCCGCCCCAGTCGTGCGCGACCAGGGTGACCGGACCGGAAATCCCTCGCGCCCGTGCCGCGTCGATCAGGCCGGCGACATCGGCGCACAGCTTTTCCAGCGTATATTCGGCGCGCCCCTGGGGCCGGGTGGTATTGCCGTAACCCCGCAGGTTGGGCGCCCAGACCGTGTAGCCGCGGGCGGCGAAGACCGGGATCTGCGCCCGCCAGGAATGTTTCGATTCGGGAAAGCCGTGCAGCAGGAGGGCGAACTTCTGCCCCGTGCCATCCTGATCGACCTCGAAATCCAGCCCGTTCGCCGAAACCAGGATCGTTTCCATCGCTCTCCCCTCGCCCCTGCCGGAGTCTCTGGCGCCCCCTAATTGGTATGGACGATGCGCCTTGGCCAATCTCTACCAGAATCCGCCGAATAACAGGGGAGGATTCACCATGGCATCGGGTCGGGTTTCTGTAGTCACGGGGGCCAGCCGCGGCCTCGGCCGGGGTATCGCGCTGGCACTGGGGGCCGCCGGCGACACGGTCTATGTCACGGGGCGCAGCGTCGACGCGCCGACCGGCTCCTGGCCCGGCACCATCCACGAAACCGCCGAGGCGATCACCGCGGCCGGCGGCAAGGGCATCGCCGTCGCCTGCGACCACCTGGTGGACGAACAGACCAAGGCTGTCTTCGACCGCGTGCTGGACGAACAGGGGAAGCTCGACGTCCTGGTCAACAATGCCTTCGCCATGCCCGACATGTCGGCCCTGCCCGGCAATTTCTGGGAACGCGAGCTGGACGAATGGAAGCTGCAGATCGACGTCGGCCTGCGCTCATCCTATGTCGCCAGCTATTACGGTATTCCCCTGCTGATCAAGGCCGGCAAGGGGCTGATCGTGAACACCTCGTCGCCCGGGGCGAAGGTCCATCTGCACCCCCTGCCCTATGGCCTCTCGAAGATCGGCCACGACAAGCTGGCGGCCGACATGGCGCCGGACGTGGCGCCCTACGGCATCGCCGCGCTCTCCTTCTGGCACGGCCTGGTCAAGACCGACCGGGTCAAGCTCGGCCTCGAGCATTTCCCCCAGATGTTCGAGGCGATCGGCGGCTCTGCCGGGGCCGAGACGCCGGAATTCGGCGGCCGCATCATCGACGCGATCTGGAACGATGCCGAGATGATGCGCCTCTCGGGCGGCACCTTCTACACGTCGGAACTGGCGCTGCATTACGGCATCGTCGACGAAGACGGCCACCAGCCGATCTCCTTCCGCCAGTTCTTCGGCGCGCCGATCTTCGAGAAGCCACTATGATCGGCCCTGGGACACCCCTTTCCCGTCATGCCCGGGCTTGTCCCGGGCATCCACGAGAACACCGAGCCGGGCGGAGAGGCGTGGATCGCCAGGTCGAGCCCGGCGATGACGAAGGCGGGTGTTGCGCTCGGCGCCTCCCGGCGACGGAATGCGATTTGCCGCCGGCGCCACCCGGCGCTGGAATGCGATTTGAATATGAGCAATTGATCATATTACCCTCGGGCAAAGGGGAGGACAGCCGATGCCCGAGGCCGCGACGATACCGAAACGCCACGCCGGGCCGACGCCGGTGGCACGCCGTGCCGTGGCGCGGCTGAAGCTGCTGATCCGCGGCAATCCGGAACCGAGCACCGAGGAATGGCGCGAACTCGGGCAAGCGCTCACCCGCGGCGATCCCGCGGCCGACGCCCTGGTCGCCTGGATGGCGGACTCCGGCCTCGGCCCCGCCCGCGCCCTGTTCGAACGGGCGCTGGCGGAGGGGATCGACACCCTGCCGGACGCGCCCGCGCCCTTGCGCGATTTCTTCCGCACGGTCGAAGCCGATCCGCCCTGGCTCGACCGCGCCTTGTTGGAGCGCGGTGCCGAAGCCTGCCGGCTGTGCGGCAACGTCGGCTCTCAGGTGCTGCGCGACGGCGCCCTGATGGGTGGCTATCAGGCGGCCGGGCTCAATCGCGTGTTGATGCTGACCGGGGCCCTGGAGAAGGGCGCGGGCAAACGGATCGCCGAGACCAGCCAATGGTGGATGGATTGTACCGCACCGGGCGGCATGGCCCGCTTCGGCATCGGCTATCAGCAGTCGCTGCGCGTCCGCCTGGTCCACACGCTGGTGCGCCGCCATGTCGCCGCCCTGCCCGGCTGGGAGCCGGCGCAGGACGGCACGCCGATCAACCAGATGGACATGGCGGCGACCCAGCTCGCCTTTTCCGCCCTGTTCCTGGTCGGGGCGCGAGCGCTCGGCATCCTCCTCTCTGGCACCGACGGGCGGGCGGTGATGCACCTGATGCGTTACGCCGGCT
>JAYSCC010000092.1:0-8353 GCA_041915065.1 Zavarzinia sp. | reverse complement strand
CGCGGGCATGGTCGAGATCGGTCGAGGCGACATAGGCGGCGAGGCCATAGACCGTGTCGTTCGCCTTCTCGATCGCTTCCGCCTCGGTCTTGTAGGGCAGGATCGAGAGCACGGGACCGAAGATCTCTTCGCGCGAGATGGTCATTTCGTGCTGCACGTCGCCGAACACGGTGGGACGCGCGTAGTAACCGCGGTTGAGCCCGTCCGGCCGGCCGAGACCACCGGTCACCAGCGTCGCGCCCTCGTCGATGCCGGCCTTGATCAGGCGCTGCACCTTGTCGAACTGGAGCTGGGAGACCAGCGGGCCCAGCATCGTATCTTCCGCCAGGGGATCGCCCACCTTGTGGGTCTCGGCCGCGGCGCGGGCGATTTCCAGCGCTTCGGCGTGGCGCTCGGCCGGTACGAACATGCGGGTCGGCGCGTCGCAGGACTGGCCCGAATTGCCGAAACAGCCGCCGACACCGGCGGTCACCGCGGCTTCGAGGTCGGCATCGGCCAGGATGATGTTGGGCGACTTGCCGCCCAGTTCCTGGGCGACCCGCTTCACGGTATCGGCCGCCGACTTGGCGACGATGATGCCGGCCCGGGTCGAGCCCGTGAAGGACACCATGTCGACGCCCGGATGGGACGCGATCACCTGGCCGACGTCCGGCCCGGTGCCGTTCACCAGGTTGAACACGCCCGCAGGAACACCCGCCTCATGCATGATCTCGGCGAAGACGATGCCGGAGATCGGCGCGATCTCGGACGGCTTCAACACCATGGTGCAGCCGCTGGCGATGGCCGGCGCCACCTTGCAGACGATCTGATTGAGCGGCCAGTTCCATGGCGTGATCATGCCGACGACGCCGATCGGCTCCAGCGTGATGCGCGTGCTGCCGCGGGGATATTCGAAGACGAATTCTTCGAGCGCCTTGATGGTCGCTTCCATATGGACCTGGCCGGCCCAGGCCTGGGCCGCGCGGGCGAAGGAGAGCGGCGCACCCATTTCCCGGGTCACGGCCTGGGCGATGTCCTCGTAGCGCGCGTTGTAGATCTCGAGAATGCGCTTCAGCAGCGCCAGGCGTTCCGCCTGCGGCGTCTTGGCGAAGCGGGGAAAGGCCGCGCGGGCGGCCGCCACGGCACGGTCGACGTCGGCCGCGGTGCCGACCGAAATCTGCGTATAGGCTTCTTCCGTCGCCGGATTGATGACGTCGAGGGTCGCCGGCACCAGCGGGTCGACGAAGGCACCATCGATATAGAACTTCAGGTGATTGGACATCATTCTCCCCTTTGAGCCACTCGCGGGCGGCCAGCATAGACCGAGTCGACGGCGAATGTTTCCACCTTCGCGACGATGCCTGTCGTCGCGAAGCGGAAAAATCCGGAAATGCCGAAGCTGACTTCGAGGACTCTCTAAGCGACGTCGCGCCGGCGCTGGTCCGCCGGGACCCACTTCTCGATCATGCCGGAGAGGTTGTCGACCGCGGCCGGCACCAGGGCGCGGGCCAGGAAGCGCTTGCGGTCGACCCAGCCGGGCAGGTCCAGCCGGGCGCAGGGCTCGCGCCTAAAGCCGAATTTCACGTAATAGTCGAAGTCGCCGACCAGGATGACGATCCGGTGGCCGCGCCGCTGCGCTTCCGCCAGGCCGTGCCACATCAGGGCGGCGCCGATGCCCTGCCCGCGCCTGGACGGATCGATGGCGAGCGGACCGAGCAGCAAGGCCTCGACCGTGCCGCCGACCAGGATCGGCCAGAAACGGAGCGTGCCCACGAGCTTGCCCTGGTCGTAGGCGACGAAAGAGAGATCCGCCACCGGATCGACGCCGTCGCGGAAGACATAGACCGTCTTCTTGAAGCGTTCCGGCCCGAAGGCGGTGTCGATCAGGGCTTCGATGGCCGGTCCGTCTTCCGGCCGTTCCTGCATCAGGGTGGTCATGGCATCAGAGCTGCACTGGGGGGGCTGGCCCCGCTGTCGGACAATGGCCGGGCGGCGGTGCGGCCGGCCCCGGCGATCAGAACCCGCGCGCGCGGGCGCACGGGCACAGGCCTGCGCGCCGGGCGCTCGGCCCGGGCAGGCAAGGGGTTCGTCGTCGCAGCCAGACAGTGCTCATGGGCAAGACCTATCATATCGAAGCGCCGGACCCAATGCCTGCGAATGCAGGTGGATATTCCAGGCCGCGCCGTTGCCTATGCGCAACGCCTGGCCCAAGCTGCGGTTCCCGACGACAAGCGGACCAATCCGCGATTTCCTGCGGGAGGGGAGCCCCGAATGATCAGTGCCGAAACCTATGCCGCCCAGGACGCCCTGGGTCTCGCCAACCTGGTCGCCCGGGGCGAGACGACGGCGGACGAATTGCTGGACCACGCCCTGGCCCGGCTCGCCGCGGTCAATCCGGTGATCAATGCGGTGCCCTTCCTGGACGAGGAAGGCGCAAGGCGCCAGATCGCGCAAGGCTTGCCCAAAGGTCCCTTCACCGGCGTTCCCATGCTGATCAAGGACATGAACGCCCATGTCACCGGCTGGCCATTGACCAACGGCAGCCGGATCTACGACGGCTTCACCTGCGACCACGACAGTATCCTGATCGAACGCTACCGCGCCGCCGGCTTCGTGCTGTTCGGGCGCACGGCTTCGCCCGAATTCGGCCTGACCTCGACCACCGAAAACGCTCTGACCGGGCGGACGCGCAACCCCTACGACCCGTCGCGGACGTCCGGCGGTTCCTCCGGCGGGGCCTCGGCCGTGGTCGCGGCCGGCGTCATCCCCCTCGCCCATGCTTCGGACGGCGGCGGCTCGATCCGCATCCCCGCCGCTTGCTGCGGGCTGTTCGGCCTGAAACCCAGCCGGGCACGCATCACCATGGGACCGGACGCCGCCGAAGGTTGGGGCAGCATGTCGACCGTCCATGCCCTGGGCCGCAGTGTGCGCGATTCGGCCACCCTGCTGGATGCCACCGCCGGCATCGTTTCAGGCGATCCTTATGTTTCGCCCGGGCCGCAGCGGCCCTGGGCGGCCGAGGTGGGAGCGCCGGTCGGGCGGCTTCGCATCGCCCTCTGCCTGAGTGCACCCAATCCGACACCGCTGGCCGCCCCAGCCGTGGAGGCGGTGGCCGCGATGCGCCGGATCCTGGAAGACCTCGGCCACGAGGTGGTCGAAGTGGAGCGCCTGCCGGTCGAAGGCCCGGCGCTGAGCGCCGCGCAACAGGGCCTGATCGCCGCCAATGTGGCGCGCGCCGTGGGCCTCCGGCTCCAGGCGCTCGGCAAGGCCGAGGCGGGCGATCTGCTGGAACCGGTGACCGCCTTCCTGGCGGCCGGCGGTGCCGCCCTGCCCGCCACCCACTATCTGGACGGCATGGCGGCGATCCACAACGCCGGCCGGCGCATGGCGGAATTCCTCGACCACGGCCGTTTCGACCTCCTGCTGACGCCGCTGCTGCCCGATGCCCCGCCCAAGCTCGGCGTGCTGTCGCTGAGCCCCGGCGACATCAGCGATTTCGTCGCCGCGATCGGCCGCTACACCGCCTTCACCGGGCTCGCCAACATGACCGGCCAGCCGGCTGCCTCGATCCCCGTCGGGCTCGACGCGGAAGGCCTGCCGCGGGCGGTCCAGTTCACCGCGAGGCTCGGTGCCGAAGGGCTGTTGTTCCGCCTGGCGGCACAGCTCGAGACAGCCGCCCCCTGGGCCGGGCTCCGACCGTCACTGGAACCCCAGCAGTAACTGGGCGGTGCCGGCCGCGAGGCCGGTGACGGCGCCGAGCACCAGGAGGATCCATTCGTCCTCCTGGAAGGCGGGACGCAGCATGTCCTGGAATTCGGCCGAGGAAAGGGCGCGGATCCTTTCCGCCAGTTTGCCCTGCAGGACCTTGGCGCGGTCCTTGTTGAAGCGCTCGTCCTCCATCGGGTCGAGGGCGAGGTCGGCCGATTTTTCCGCCACCGTCGCCCGCATGGCGGCGTAGGCTTCGGCGCCGAGTGCAACCTGCATAGTGGCACGGGCGACCGGCGATTCCAGGATCGGCATCAAGTGACGCTTGACGATCGCCCGCGTGCGCGCCGCGTGTTTCCCCGTGATGATCTCGCGTGTGATACGGCCGATGGTGAGGATCTCGTTGGCCGAGAGTTCGGCGAATTTCTCCGCGACCTCGTCCTGGCGCTTCAGGAACACGCCCTGGATCTTCAAGGGCCCGAGTTTCACCGGATTGAGCGGCCTGAACACCATGGCGAGCGCCACCCAATTGGTGATCAGGCCGAGGGCGGCGGCATAGAGCGGCAGCAGCCAATGGGCCGGCACGAAATAGAACAGGCCCATCTGCACGAAGCCGAAGCCGAGGCCGATCCAGAAGCTGATGTTGACGATGAACTTGAATTCCTTCGAACCGACCTCCTGGAACATGCGCACCATCAGCCCGCGGTCGGCTGCCATCTGGCGCACCACCATGGCGCGGAGGTCGACCAGATTGTCGACCTCGGCCATGATCTCCATCATCATCTCCAGCATGACGTCGGGCAGTTTCTCGCGCACGTGGTTGTAGACGCGCGAGCGCACCATGCGCGGCAGGTTCTGCCACAGCACCTTGTTGTGCTCCTCCATCACCTCGTCGACGATTTCCTCGATCCGCCGCTCGATCGCATTGGCGACATAGGCGGCGATCAGTTCGGGATTCATCTGGGTCAGGAAATCACCGACCGAGCCGAGCTTGGACAGGGTCTTGTCGACCACGATGCCCGCCATCTTCTCGGCCTTGCGCGGGATGATGCCCTGCCAGCCGAGCAGCGGCGGCATCGGCCCCACGAAATCGATCGGGTAGAAGACCATCTGGATCGCCATCCAGACATGGCCCCAAGTGACCACCGCGGCGACGATCGGAATGGAGATGAACCCCCAGAAATCGGGACGCGCGTAAAGCTCCTGCCAGACGGCAGCGAGGTCGGTCATGGATGCCTCTCCCCCGGCGTATTTTCGTCGAGGCTAGGGGCTCGGGCCGCGGCTCACAAGCGGGCGGAAGACCCAATGCGGGGGAAGGTCAGCGTTTCCGCCAGGCGCTGAGGAATTCGAGGATCGCCTGGCGGGCCACTGGGCTCGCCAGCACGGCGTGGCCCTCCCCTGCCGGCAATACCAGCGAGCGGGCGTTCGGATGATCGCCCATGAAGGAGGAGCAATCGCCGGTCTGGCCGAACGCGACACCATCGGCGTACCAGGGATCGCCGGCCGAGACGATCGAGAGAACGGGTTCGCCCTGTGGCGCCGAGAGGCCCGCCACCAGGGGCGCGCCGTGGCAGGTCCAGGCCGCGACGATGCGGCCGCGGAAATCGTCGCCGCGATAGAGCGCCGCGGTGACCCCGCCCTCGCTGCCGCCGAGCAGGAAGAGATCGCTGTTGTCGGCCCAGGGCACCCGCGCCACCTGATGGAGCGCGAAGGCGAGTTCGGTCTGGCGGAAGTCGTAGACGAAAAGATTGAAGCTGCCCCGCCCGGTCGCCGGATCGCATTGCAGGGGACGGAAGCGCCGCGCCATCGAATCCGGCGCGATCACGGCAAAACCGGCCCCGGCGAGAAAACGCAGGATCGAGAGATCGCCCATGCCGGTGCAGCCATGGAGATAGATCACCGTGGTCAGCGGCCGCGCCGGTTTGGGCGGATCGGCCAGCACATCGGCCATGCGGCGCACCGTGACATCGCCGCCTGGCGTCGTCGGCGGCAGGACCACGATCGCCTGATACCAGGTCCGTTCGACATCCGACATGTCGGCATTGGTGCGGACCACCGCCGGGGTGTCACCCCCGGCGCAGCCGCCGAGCAGGGTGGCGACGGCGATCGCCAGGACCGCCGCCCATCTCCCCGGTGCCAGAAGGCGCCCCAGACCCATCAAGGCGCCTCCCGCCCGTTCCACAATCCCCCACCGGCGGCCCACCACTCCGGGCGTTGCCGCCTGGCCGCATCGGCCGCGGCCGAGGCCGACGCCCGGTCGGCGCAAATGCCGAAACAGGTTGCCCCGGAACCGCTCATCCTGGCAAGCAGCACGCCCGGCAGGGACCGGAGCAGCGCCAGCACCTCGGCGATCACCGGACAGACCTCGATCGCCGGCGCTTCCAGATCGTTCCGCCGCGCCGCCAGGGCCGCGACCAGGCCCGCGAGATCGGCTGGAACCGGGTCGAGCCGGTCGGCCGGGCCGAAGCGGCCGGCGAGCGCGCGGAACACCGCGGGTGTCGCCAGGCCGACGCCGGGATTGACCAGGACGATGCCGCAGGCAGGCAGGCCTGCGACAATCGGCGTCACCTCTTCGCCGATGCCCGCCATATGGGCGGGACGCCCGGCGAGGCAGACCGGCACGTCGGCCCCGAGGCGAAGCGCCAGATCGTACAGGGCAGCAGCTTCCAGCCGCCGGCCCCACAAACGCTCGAGCACGCGAAGGGTCGCCGCCGCATCGGCCGAGCCGCCGCCGAGCCCTGCCGCCACCGGCAGGCGCTTGTCGAGACGAAGTGCTGCCCCCGCCGTGATCCCCAGGGCGTCCCGAAGGCCGCGAGCCGCCCGCATCACCAGATTGTCGTCCGTATCACCCACCGCGGCGGCGAAACGCCCGCTGGTGGTGACCGACAGGGTATCGGCCGGCACCGCCTCGATGCGGTCGCCCGCCTCGGCGAAGGCGACCAGCGATTCGAGAAGGTGATAGCCGTCGGCCCGCTGACCGGTGACATGGAGATAGAGATTGACCTTGGCCGGGGCCGAAGCCGCCTCCATCGCTGGAGCGGCCTCGGTCACGAGCGGGCCCTCAATCGGCACCGGGCACCAGTTTCTCGGGCGGCAAGCCCTTTTCGAGCTTTTCCTCGATCACCGATTTCTCGTCCTCAGCCGGCTTCAGGGCGAGGGCCGTGCGCCACTGGAATTCGGCTTCCAGCTTGCGCCCGACCGCCCAATAGGCGTCGCCCAGGTGATCGTTGATGGTCGGATCGCCAGGCTTCAGCGCCACCGCCTTCTCGAGCTGGGCAACCGCCTCGGCGAAGCGGCCCTGGCGGAAGAAGACCCAGCCCAGGCTGTCGACGATATAGCCGTCGTCCGGCCGGTCGGTCACGGCCTTGACCAGCATGGTCTCGGCACGCTTCAGGTTGCGCCCCTGCTCGACCCAGGAATAGGCCAGATAGTTGAGCACGCTCGGCTGATCCGGGCGGAGTTCGAGTGCCTTCAGGAGGTCGGTTTCGGCGCGCGCCCATTGTTTGGTGCGTTCGAGGCAGATCCCGCGCGAGAAGAAGAGCGACCAGGACGACGGGTCCGGCTCGCCCAGCACCGCGATAGCGGCACCATAAGCATCTGCCGCCTCGGCGAAATCCTCGCGCTGGCGCAGCACGTCGGCCTTGGCCACCAGGGCGTCGAGATCGTCGGACTTGGCGGCGATCCGCTGGTTCAGCAGGGCGAGCGCCGCATCCGACTGTCCGCCGTCGGCGAGCAGTAGGGCGTAGCGAATTTCCGACGCGGCGCGCAGCGGCGAATCGGCTGGCATGGTGCGGTAGAGTTCGGCCGCCTCCGCCTTGTCGCCCACCTTTTCGAAGGCATCGGCCAGCAGCGCCTGCGCCTCGGGAAAATCGGGCCGCGCCATCAAGGCCATGCGCAGATAGACCAGGACCGGCTCGTTGGCCGATTCGAGAGACAGCAAGCTGGCGATCGAGAACATCGCCTCCGCCACCCCTTCGGCCGGAGTGGAGACCAGCGGCGTCGGCGCCTCGCCCCGGTCGAGCCGGGCCAGCGCCGCGGCGATCGAGCGATTGCCGCCGCCGGCCAGCGCCGCCTTGTAGAGGGCACGCGCCCCCTCCTTCTCGCCCCGGCGTTCGAGGAAGCCCCCTTCGGCCAGCACCGTGCGCACGGTGACGCCACCCGGCACCTTGAGCAGGGCGGCATAGGCGTCGCGGGCGACGTCGAGCCGATCCGCCGTCTCGGCGATCAGGGCGCGATTGAACAGAATCAGGGATTGCAGCACCGGTTCGCTGCCGATCGAGGCGAGGCGGGCGAAGGCTTCGTCCGTCTTGCCCAGGCCCTGCAAGGCCCAGGCTGCGATCAGTGGCGTGATGTCCAGCCCGCGTGCGGCCTGCCGTGGCTTGCCCAGACGGTCGACCGCATCCTGATAGCGGCCGACGCGGAGCGCAGCGATGCCGGCCAGGATGGGAGCCACCTGGTCCTCGCGCTCCAGGCGGGCGACGACCTCGGCCTGGGCCCCGGCGTCGACATAATTGCCGACCAGCAACGAGGCCATCATCGACTGGCGGCGAAGATCGCCGTTGCCGGGGTCGAGCTTCAGCGCGGCGGCATAGAAGATCGCCGCGGCCGACGCATCCTGCTGGCCGCCCGCCTGCCGGGCCGAGAGATAGGCCCCGGTCAGGCTGTGCAC
>JAYSCC010000091.1:0-8433 GCA_041915065.1 Zavarzinia sp. | reverse complement strand
GCCGTCTCCACCCCGGGCACCAGGGTGCGGGACAGAAGCTGCTCGGCGATGCCGAGGACGCCGTTGCTGCGCTGCTTGGCTTCTTTCAAGGTCAAGGACGAGGTTTCGACACCGTCGGCCATGGCGCCGATGGTGCCGACCACGCCGTCGATCCGCCCGGCGATACTGTCGGCCGCGCCGGCGATCGCCGAAATGCCGTGATCGACAGTGGCGAAGCGCCGCGCCAGGTCGCCGATCGCGGCACCGATGGTGGCGGTGCCCCGCTCGACGGCGGTGGCGCGTTCGCCCGCGGCGGCGCTCTGGCTGACCAGGCGGGCGCTCTGGGCGCCGAGATCGGCCAGCGTGGCGTCGATCTCCTCGGTGGCACTCGATGTCGAGCGGGCGAGGGCTTTCACTTCGGCTGCGACCACGGCGAAGCCGCGCCCCGCCTCACCGGCGCGGGCCGCCTCGATCGAGGCGTTGAGGGCGAGAAGATTGGTCTGGCGGGCGATGCCGTCGATGCCGCGGGCGACCTTGCGCACGCCTTCGAGGGCGGTCAGCAGGTCGCGCAATTGCACAGCGAGGTCGACCGTGGTGGCGACGAGATCGCGGATCTCGGCCAGGGAGGCGCGCACGTCGGCCTCGCCCCGGCCCATGGCTTCGGCGGCGGCATGGCTGTCGGCTGCGACGGCGCCGACGGAATCGACGATGGTGCGGTTCGAGGTGCCGAGGGCGAGGGCGTCCTGGCGCAAGCCGGCGAAGGCGTCGGCCTGGCGCGCCGTATCGGCCGCGGCCTTGTCGATGGCGCCGGTGACATCGGCGATTTCGACGCTCAGCTTGCCGACATCATCGGCAATCCGGATCAGCGCCGCCTCGGCGCCTTGTTTCATTTCCATTGTCGTACCGTCGCGGAATTCGATCCGGCCCCCCGATCAGGGATAGGGCGGGCCTGCTTAATATCCGCTTAAGCGACGGCTTCGAGCAGGCCCCGTTCGGCGAGCCATTCGGCCAGGGCCTCGGGCCCGGTGAAGAGATGGGCGTCGAAGCCGAGCGCCCGGGCCGCCGCCACATTATGCGGCAGGTCGTCGATGAAGACGGAGTCTTCGGGCCGGATCCCGAAACGTTCGCAGGCCAGATTGAAGATCGCCGGATCGGGCTTGGTCAGCCCTTCCTTGCCGGAGACCACGACATCGCGGAACAGGCCGAGGAAGGGGAAGGTGGCGAGCCCATGCTCCCACTTGTCGCCCGGGTAATTGGTGATGGCGTAGAGCGGCACGCCCTGCGCATGAAGCCGTTCCAGGATGTCGACGCTGCCCTGAATCGGGCCCGCGAACATCTGGGGCCAGTCGCGGTCCCAGGCTTCGATCAGATCCGCCTTGTCGGGATGGCGGGCGGACAAAGCACGGACGTTGTCGGCCATGGGCAGGCCGCCATCACAATTCCTGTGCCAGTCCATGGTACAGACGGAGGCGAGAAACGCCTCCATCGCCGCCTCGTCGGCGAAATGCCGACGGTAGAGATAGCGCGGATCCCAGTCGATCAGAACCTTGCCGAGGTCGAAGACGACGGCGGGCATGGGATCCGGCGTCTCGGACTCAGCCCTGGCGGGCCTTGTAGCGGCGCTGGGTCTTGTTGATGACGTAGACGCGGCCGCGGCGGCGGATCACGCGGCAGTCACGGTGACGGGTCTTCAGCGACTTCAGCGAATTGACGATCTTCATGACAACCAACCCGGCCCTGCGGCCATAAACGAAGGCGGCGCCGTAGGGGCGCCGAGGTGAGCGCGGACCATAATGGGGCCGCCCGGTCCTGTCAATCTTCGCCTGTGCTTGCAAAGCCGGCGGCGCTGTGGACCATCGCCGGACACTATAAGGAGGAGAGCCGGCATGAGCCAGCGTCACGAAGACGGCCAGATCACCACCGAATTGCTCGAGGGCGGCATTTTTTCGATCTGTATCGACCGGGCGGAGAAGCGGAACGGCTTCACCCCCAAGATGCTGAACGAACTGGCTGAAGCCTATAGCGCGCTCGACGAATCGGCGGAGGCGAGGGTCGGCCTCCTCCATGCCGCGGGCGGCCATTTCACCGGCGGGCTGGACCTGCCCAAGATGGCGGCCTTCCAGCAGACCGGGGCGGCCCTGTTCCCGGACCATCTGGTCGATCCGCTCGGCCTGAATGGCAAGGCGCGGGTGAAGCCCGTAGTGGTGGCGACCGCCGGCATCTGCTTCACGATCGGCATCGAACTCATTCTCGCGGCCGATATTGCGGTCGCGGCCGACAACAGCCGCTTCGCCCAGCTCGAAGTGAAGCGCGGCATCATGGCCTACGGCGGCGCCACCATCCGCATGGCGCAGCGCGCCGGCTGGGGCAACGCCATGAAGCTGATCCTGACCGGCGACGATTTCGACGCCGCCACGGCCAAGGACTACGGCTTCGTGCAGGAGATCGTGCCGGCCGGCCAGGAGGTCGAGGCCGCCCTGGCGATCTGCCGGCGAATCGCGGCTCAGGCACCGCTGGCGGTGCAGGCCAGCATCGCCAGCGCCCGTCTCGCCCTGCTCGAAGGCCCGCGCGCCGCGATCGCCGATTTCCCGGTGGTGACCGCCCGCCTGGCCGCGACCGAAGACGCCACGGAAGGCGTCGCCTCCTTCAAGGAGAAGCGCCCGCCCGTCTACCGGGGGAAGTGACGGGTCACTCCCCCGGGGCCGGGTGGGCCGGCTTGTGGCGGTAGTCCTCGGCCTCCTGGCTCCGCTTCGCCAGGCGGTGGCCGAAGTGGCGGCCGAGCCAGGCCTGGACGTCGTCGACCAGGGTGAAGACCACGGGGACATAGACCAGGCTCAGCAGGGTCGAGGTGATCAGCCCGCCGATCACGGCGATCGCCATAGGCGCCCGGAACTCGGTATCGGCGCCGATGCCGGCGGCGATCGGCGCCATCCCGGCGCCCATGGCGACCGTGGTCATGACGATCGGCCGGGCGCGCTTGTGGGCCGCCTCGATCAGGGCGTCGATCCGGGACATGCCGGCGCGGCGCTGGGTCAGGACATATTCGACCAGCAGAATCGAATTCTTGGCCGCGATCCCCATCAGCATCAGGAGTCCGATCAGCGCCGGCATCGACAGCGCTTCATTGGTGATGAACAGCAGGCCGAAGGCACCACCGATCGAGAGCGGCAGGGCGGTCAGGATGGTGGCCGGATAGGTGAAGCCTTTGAACAGCAACACCAGCACGACATACATGAGGAAGACGCCGGTCACGAGGGCAACCAGGAAGCCGGTCATCAGCTCGGCCAGGTTCTCGATGTCGCCCGTCGGCAGTTCGTGAACGCCGGGCGGCAGGTTCTTCATGGCGGGGAGCTGGTGCACCCGTTCCGCCGCGACGCCGAGGGGGAGATCGATCAGCTCCGCCTCGATGGCGACCGAACTGTGCCGGTCCAGGCGGTAGATCTGGGCGGGGCCGGTACCGAACTGGACGTCCGCCACGGCGGACAGCGGCACCGAGCCGCCGTCGGCAGTCGGCACGCGCAGGGCCGCGAAAGTCTCGGGATCGCTGCGCGACTGTTCGGTCAGCATCAGGCGGATCGGGATCTGGCGGTCCGGCAGGTTGAACTTGGGCAGGGCCTGGTCGATGTCGCCGAGGGTGGCGACGCGGGCGACGGCGGCCAGCACCTCGGCCGAGACGCCGAGGGCGGCGGCCTTGTCCGGCTTCGGCACGATGCGGATCTCGGGCCGTTCCAGGTTGGCGGTCGAGGCGACATTGGTCAGGCCGGGGATCGAGCGCATCTCGCGCTCCAGCCGGCGGCCGGCCTCGTTGACCGCGACCGGATCGTCGCTCACCAGGCCGAGCTGCAGCTTGGCGCCGGAGGAACCGTCGGCACCGAAGCGGACACGCGCCCCCGGCACTTGGCGGAGCAGCACGCCGACTTCGCTCTCGAACTGCTGCTGGCTGAGCTTCCGTTCGCCGCGCGGCACCAGGTTCACGGTCACCGTGGCGCGCCGCACTTCGCCGAGCAGGGAGCCGCCGCCACCCGGGGCGCCCTGCACCGTATTGGTGCCGACCGAGACATAGATCGATTTGACCTCGGGCCGGTGCTGGATCGTCTCGGTCAGTTTCAGGACGGCGGCATCGGTCTCTTCGAGGGTGGAGCCCGGCGGCAGCTCGACCGACATCACGGAACGGCCGCGGTCGCTGACCGGCACGAAGTCGTTGGGCAACAGCGTGGTGAGCCCGATCGAGCCGGCGAAAATGGCCAGGCCGGCGACCACGACGACCAGGCGATGGTCCAGGCACCAATGGAGGAAATGGAGATAGGGCTTCATCCAGCGCGGTTCGCGGTGCGGATGGGATTCCTCCCCCCGCAGCATATAGGCGCCCATCAGGGGCGTGAGCATGCGCGCGACCAGGAGCGAGAAGGCGACCGAGACGCAGGCGGCGATGGCGAAGGACTGGAAGAACTGGCCGACCACGCCGGGCATGAAGCCGACCGGCATGAAGACGGCGATGATGGTCGCCGTCGTCGCCACCACGGCGAGGCCGATCTCGTCCGCCGCTTCGAGGGCGGCCCGGTAGGGATGCTTACCTTGCGAGATGTGACGGACGATGTTCTCGATCTCGACGATCGCATCGTCGACCAGGATGCCCACCGTGAGCGAGAGGGCGAGCAGGCTCACGATATTGATCGACTGGTTGAGCGCCAGCATGACCGCGAAGGTCGGGATCAGCGACAGCGGCATGGCGATCGAGGCGATGAAGGTGGCCCTGCCGTCGCGCAGGAACCACCAGACCACGAGCACGGCGAGCAAAGCGCCGAGCGCCAACGCCTCGACCGAGGCGTCGTAACTCTCCACGACGAAGTCGACCGCCGACATCACTTCTTCGAATTCGATGCCCGGGTGGCTGGCGGCGAAATCCTTCAGCGCCTGGCGGATCGCTTCGGCGACGTGAACCTCCGAGGTGCCACGGGTGCGCGAGACGCTGAAGCCGACCACTTCCTCGCCGTTGAAGCGGGCGCGGGCGCGGGTCTCGGCAAAGGAATCCTCGACCGTGCCGAGGTCGGACAGTTTCACCGTGCGGCCGTCGGGCAGGTTGATGCTGGTCGCCGCCAGCGCCTCGACCGAGGCGGCGGCACCGACGGTGCGGATCACCTGCTCGCTGGTGCCGATGGTGGCGCGGCCGCCGGGCAGGTTGGTGTTGATGCTACGGAGCTGCTGCGACACGGTCGCCGCCGAAACCCCGAGGGCCGCCATCCGCTCGGGATCCAGGCGGACGCGGATCTCGCGGTCGACGCCGCCCTCGCGGGTGACCGAGGACACGCCCTTGACCGCCAGCAGTGCCTTGGCGATGTCGTTGTCGATGAACCAGCTCCGTTCCATCGTGGTCATGGAGGGGGCGCGCAGGGCATAGGTGAACAGGATGCCGACCGCGGCATCGAGCTGTTTCACCACCGGTTCCTCGGCATTGGCGGGCAGGTTGTCGCGGATTCCGGCGACGGCATTGCGCACGTCGTTGGTCATGCGGTCCAGGTTGACGCCGAGCTGGAACTGGATGGTGGTCGAGGAAATGCCGTCGCTCACCGTCGAGGTGATGTGCTTGACGGCGCCGAGGCCTGCGACCGAATCCTCCACCAGGCGGGTGACCTGGGTTTCCAGCTCGCTCGGGGCGGCACCGGGCATCGCCACGGTGACGATGACGACCGGAATATCGACATCCGGCGTGTTGTTGATGCGGAGCTCGATGAAGCCGGCGATGCCGGCGATGGTCAGCACCAGAAAAAGGACGATGACCGGGACCGGGTTGCGGATCGACCAGGAGGAAAGACCGTTCACGACTTCGCCTCCACCACGTCGACATGGTCGCCGTCGGCCAGGAAGCCGGCGCCCCGGAAGGCCACGAGGTCCCCGGCAGCGAGGCCGGATTTGATCTCGACCATGCCCTCGCGGCGGAGCCCGGTAGTGACGGGCGTGAAATGGACGATGCCCTGGGCATCGACCTTGAAGGCGCCTTCCTGGCCGTCGCGCCAGACCACCGAGGCTTCGGGCAGCACCAGGACGGGGGCTGTGTCGAGGGCGATCACCGCGGTCGCGAACATGCCGGGCTTCAGACCCGAGTCGACGGGCAGGGCGACATAGGCGATGCCGAGGCGGGTGCGCGCGTCGACCGTGGGCGACAGGCGGCGCAGGCTGGCCTGCACCTGCGTGCCCAGGCCCTCGGCCCGGACCAGGGCGGCGAGCCCGTCGTGCAGCCCGGCGAAGGAGACTTCCGGCACTTCGGCATTGAGTTCCAGGCGGCCGTCACGGATCACGCGGAACAGCTCGTTGCCGACGCTGACCACCTGGCCGAGGTTGACCGAGCGTTTGGAGACGATGCCGGCGACCGGCGATTTCACCACCGCCTGGTCGAGCCGGGTCTTGATCTCGGTCAGCGCCGCTTCGGCGACCGCGACCTGGGCGGAGGCGGTGCGTTGCGCGGCCAAGCGCTCGTCCAGGCTCTGCCGGCTTACGTTGCCATGGGCCTGGAGGTCCTGGGCGCGGGCGAGATTGGCCTGGGCTTCGGCCAGGGCGGCCTTGGCGGCGGCCAGATTGGCCGTCTGCTGATCGAATTGGGCCTTCAGCACGGCATCGTTCAGGCGCAGCAGGACCTGGCCCTGGGTCACCGTGTCGCCCTCGTCCACCGTCACCTCGACTACGGCGAGGCCCTGGGATTCGGCGCCGATCACGATCTCTTCCCAAGGCTTCACGGTGCCGGAGGCGACCACCTGGCGGGTCAGCGGACGCGATTCGACCGCAACCGTGGTGACCGTGGCGGCGACCGGCCGTTCCGCCGGGGCGGCCGCCTGGGGCTGGTCGCAGGCGGCGAGGCCCAAGGCGGCCAGGCCGCACAGCAGGGCGGCGGCGCCATGGCGCAGAAGGGTCGGTCGTCGGCTCGGACTGGCCATGGCGTTACTCGCGTCAGCAGGACAATGCCGTAGATGTATATTGACTAACTCGTCGGTCAATGAAAAAAAGTGCCATGGACATCGCAAATACCATGACCTTGAACGAGCAGGCCGCCGGCGAGCGGTCGGAACCCGGCATCCGCCAGCGCCAGAAGGCGGCGCGGCCGGGCCAGTTCATCGAGGCGGCTTTCGCCGAATTTTCGGAAAAGGGCTATGCCGCGACCAGGCTCGAGGATGTGGCGCGGCGGGTCGGCGTCTCCAAGGGCACGATCTACCACTACTTCCCGGGCAAGGAAGACCTGTTCAAGGCCATGGTTCTGGCCCATCTCCTGCCCCTGATCGACGGCATGAAGATGATCGCGGAAGCCAAGGACGTGTCCGGCCGCTTCCTGCTCGAAACCCTGATCGATCGGGCCTATGACGATCTCGTCGGCAATCCGAAGTCGCGCGAATTCCTGCGCCTCATGGTGGGCGAGGCGTCACGGGTGCCGGAACTGGCGCAGTTCTTCTTTCGCGAATTGTCCAACCGCGGTGCCGACCTGATCCTCTCGGTGATCGACCGGGGGGCGTCGACCGGCGAATTCCGCCCGGATGCGGCGGCGATCCTGGCAGCCAGCCCCGACGCCATCCTGGCGGCGCCGATCCTGGCCTCGCTCCAGGCCATCATCATGTCGCAGATCGGCGTGCCGGTGCCCGAG
This sequence comes from Zavarzinia sp., assembly GCA_041915065.1. GTDB lineage: Bacteria > Pseudomonadota > Alphaproteobacteria > Zavarziniales > Zavarziniaceae > Zavarzinia. Next base: position 827 of record JAYSCC010000091.1, on the reverse strand, counting down.
GTTTCGAAGCTGAAGGCTGCCCACCTCCAGCTCCTGCTTTATGGCCTCGTGAAACGCGACTGAGGTCAGTCGCGGAACGGGTCGTGCACCAGGATGGTGTCGTCGCGTTCCGGGCTGGTCGACAGAAGGGCGACCGGGGCCTCGATCAATTCCTCGATCCGCTTCACATATTTGATCGCGGTCGCCGGCAGGTCGGCCCAACGGCGCGCCCCCTGGGTCGATTCCGACCAGCCTTCCATGATCTCGTAGACCGGCTCGACCGCGGCCTGATCACCGGCCGAGGAGGGGAAGTGGCGGATTACTTCGCCGCGCAGCTTGTAGCCGACGCAGATCTTCAGTTCCGCGAGGCCGTCCAGCACGTCGAGCTTGGTCAGGGCGATGCCGTCGATGCCGCCGACCTTGCAGGCCTGGCGCACCATCACGGCGTCGAACCAGCCGCAGCGCCGGGCGCGTCCGGTCACTGTGCCGAATTCATGGCCGCGCTCGCCCAGCCGGCGGCCGACTTCGTCGGTCAGTTCGGTCGGGAAGGGGCCGCCGCCGACGCGGGTGGTATAGGCCTTGGTGATGCCGAGCACATAGCCGATCGCCCGGGGGCCGACGCCCGAACCGGCCGCGGCCTGGCCCGAAGCGGTGTTGGACGAGGTGACGAAGGGATAGGTGCCGTGGTCGATGTCCAGCATCGTGCCCTGGGCGCCTTCGTAGAGGATGCGCTTGCCGGCCGAACGCAGCTCGTCCAGCGTCAGCCACACCGGCTTGGCGAAGGGCAGCAGGCGCGGCGCGATCTCGGCCAGTTTCTTTTCGAGTTCGGCCCGGTCGACCGGCGGGGC
>JAYSCC010000090.1:0-8521 GCA_041915065.1 Zavarzinia sp. | reverse complement strand
CGCGATGAAGCCGGTGATCACCACCGCGAGAGCAGAGCCGAGCGGCCAGTTCTGCGAATAGGTGAAGGCGATTTCGATGTCATGGGCGATCACGATGACCGACTGACCACCCAGGATCTTGGCTTCCGCAACAGCGCCGATGCCCAGCACGAAGGTGAGCAACATGCCAATCAGGATGCCCGGCATGGCCAGCGGCAATTCGATCTCGCGCCAGATCTGGAAACGCCCGGCACCCAGGTCCCGCGCGGCATCGATCAGGTCCCCCGGCACCATGGCGAGGCCGAGGGTCATGGGAAAGAGCATGAAGGGCAGATAGGTATAGAGCATGCCGGCCAGGATCATGCCCGGTGTGAACAGGACGTCCGGCCCGCCCTCGAAACCGAAGGCCTTCAACCCGCCGTCCAGCACCCCGTTCTTGATGAAGAAGAGGACCCAGCCGTAGAGCCGGACGTTCTCGGAAACGAAGAGCGGAAAGACGAAGAGGATGGAAACCAGGGACGACCAGCGCCCGAACACCCGGTTGAGACCATAGGCGATCGGATAGGCGAAGATCGCGAGCAGCACCACGGTCGCCAGCGCGAACAGGCCGGACCACAGGAAGGAGAGCCAGACCGTATTCTCGACATCGAAAATGCCGGCGTAATTCTCCAGCGTGAAGGAGGTGAAGACGTCGAAGCTGCGCGGCGTCGCGAAGGAATAGGCGACGATGGCGACCAGTGGCGCCACGAAGCCGAGCAACAACAGCAGGCCGACCGGAATGGCGCTGCGGGTGCCGGCGGCGGGCAGGCGGAAGGCCATGCTCAGCTCCCCACCACGATCGCGTCGCGGGCATCGAAGCCGAGACGCACGGTGGCGTCGAGCGACATCGGCGCCAGGCGGCCGCGCGGCACTTCGACTAGCATCACTTTGGGCCCGACATGAACTTGATATTGCAGCCGCGAGCCCAGGGAATATTCGTTGTAGATCTTGCCTTCCAGGCAGTTGTCGGCCCCTTCCCCCTCGGAAAGAAGGCGCATGAATTCGGGGCGGACGACGACGAAGGCACGCTCCGCCGCCTGGTCCTTGGGCGGCGTGATGCGATAGGTGCCGGGCAGGTCGACGCCGGTCCAGGCGCCGTCGGCACTGCGGGCGACCTCGATCACATTGACCTCGCCGACGAATTCGGAGACGAAGCGATCGGCCGGCTCGGCATAGATCTGCTCGGGCGTGCCGACCTGGACGAGACGGCCGGCGCGCATGACGCCGATCCGGTCGGACATCACCATGGCCTCTTCCAGGCTGTGGGTGATGTAGATGAAGGTCTTGCCGGTCTCGCGGTGCAGGTCCTTCAGTTCCTTTTCGAGGACCTTCTTCAGCTTGTAATCGATCGCCGACAGCGGCTCGTCGAAGAACAGCACCTCGGGGTCATAGGCCAGCGCCCGGGCCAGTGCCACGCGCTGCTTCTCACCACCCGAGCATTTCATCACGTTCTTGCCGTAATAGCTCTCGGGCAGGCGGACGACGCGCATCAGCTCGAGCGCGCGGGCCTTCCGCGTCGCCTTGTCGACACCACGGACCTTCAGCGGGAATTCGATATTGTCGCCCACCGTCTTGTGCGGGAACAGCGCCAGCGACTGGAAGACGAGGCAGGTCGGCCGCTTGTTGGGCGGCACGTCGTTGATCAGCTCGCCGTGCAGGGTGATGTTGCCCTCGCTCGGCACGTCCATGCCGGCGAGCATGCGGAGAAGCGTGGTCTTGCCCGAGCCGGAGGGGCCGACGATGGTGAGGAATTCGCCCTGCCGGACGTCGAGGTCGATCCGGTCGACGGCGACGAAATCGCCGAAAGTCTTGCGCACGCCGACCAGTTGGAGGATCGGCTTCGGTTTCTTCGCGTCGTCGGACATGACCCCTCACGCATCACATGGAATTGGGTGCCGCGCCCGTCCGGCGCGGCACCGGTGCTTCAACCGCGAACGCGTTTGGCCGCGTTCATGATGTCCAGCGCCTTGTCGTAGTCGGGCACGATGTCGTATTCGATCGAACGCGCCATTTCCTCTTCCAGGCTGTCCCACTGGATCGCTTCGAGTTCCTTCGGGGTGAAGAGCTTGAAGCAATCCGGGTTGCCCATCTGGGCGACCGGGTTGAAGGTGCCTTCGGCGAAGGCCACGGTATGGGCCACGTCCGGCGCCTGGACATATTCCAGGAATTCGAGGGCGAGCGGCGACGGCGTCGGATTGTTGACGAGCGAAGTCACCTCGATCCAGGAGATGCCGCCCTTGCCCCCCGCCATCGGCCCCTTCAGCGGCGTGATGCCGCGAAGCGCCGGGTAGCCGTCGGCCCGGGCGGGCGAGACCGAATAGGTGCCGCCGGTCAGGTGCAGGTCGATCTCGCCCGAGACCAGGGCCTGGTTCATGGTCGCTATGTCGCCGATCATCTTGGCGCCCTTGAAGACCTTCTTCGCGGTCGTCTCGAAGGTCGCCAACTCGGCATCCGTATGGACCTTGAAGGGATCGATGCCGGCGATCACGAAGATACCGAAGACGTTCCAGTCGTCCGATTCCAGGATGCCGTATTTGCCGGCCAGCGCCGGATCGTTGAACAGGTCCCAGCCGGTGTCTTCCGCGGTTTTCCGCGAGATCTTGTCGGTATTGACCACGAAGCTGTAGGGCCCGAAGCGCTGGCAGGAGCCGAGCAGCTCGGTCCCCGTGTCGTCCATCGCCCACTTATAGGGCGGCTTGAACATGGGCAGCATCTTGGCGAAATAGGGCTCGAAGGTCGCGCGCGGCAGCGCCTTGATCAGCTTCTCCGGCCACATGACCTTGCGCGCCCAGGGATTGTTGACGTTGATCAGGTCCCAGGTCGCGATTTCGCCCGCGCGCAGGCGGTTGATCATGGTCGGGTCGTTGGTCAGGCTTTCCGCCTTCACCGTGGCGCCCTTCTTGGCCCGGAAGGGGTCGAGCACCTGGGCCGAGTTGTAGCCCTCCCAACAGAGGATGTTCAGTTCCTTCTCGCGCGCGGCGAAGGCCGAGCGGGCCATCGCCATGGGGCCGCCGGCCGCCAGCGCACCGGCCGCCATGCCCTTCAATACGGAACGCCTGGAGAGAGTCATGAGCCTGCCCTTTCGCTGATCGGATGCAGCGGACAACCCGCGGATGTGTCACAAATGTTGGACTTGTGACCGACTGTGTTGGAGCTTAAGGGGGTGCTTGAGGGCTTTACAACATTTTTTTTGCAGTGCACCGTTAGGCCACTGACAGCGTGCGGAGACGGGAAATGTTCGATTCACTGGCCGGCAGCACGGTCATCGTGACCGGGGGCAGCAAGGGCATCGGCAAGGGCATCGCGAAGCGTTTCGGCAAGGCCGGCTTCAATGTCCTCGTCGTTTCGCGCCACCTCGCCGAGGCCGAGAAGACGGCGGCCGAAATCGGCCCCAACGCCTCCGCCTATGCCGCCGACGTCTCCGATCTCGACGCCTGCAAGGCCATGGCGGCCACCGCGCTGGAACGTTACGGCGCGATCGACGTGCTGTGCGCCAATGCCGGCATCTTCCCGGCGGCAAAGCTGGACGTCATGACCATGGCCGACTTCGACCATGTGATGGCGACCAACCTGCGCTCGACCTTCGCTTCCGTCTCGGCCGTGCTGCCCCACATGAAGGGCAAGAAGTGGGGCCGTATCGTCGTCACCTCGTCGATCACCGGGCCGATCACCGGCTATCCGGGCTGGGCCCATTACGGCGCCTCCAAGGCGGGCCAGCTCGGCTTCATCCGCACGGCGGCGATCGAACTCGCCCCCTTCGGCATCACCATCAATGCGGTGATGCCGGGCAACATCAGGACCGAGGGGCTGGACGGCCTGGGTTCCGACTATCTGGCCAAGATGGAAGGCTCGATCCCGATGAAGCGCCTCGGCTCGGTCGAGGACATCGCCAATGCCGCCCTCTTCTTCGCCTCGAAGGAAGCGGCCTATATCACCGGCCAGAACATCGTGGTCGACGGCGGCCAGGTGCTGCCCGAATCCCTGATGGCGCTCGAAGAAATCGCCTAGGAAAAGACCGCCCGCCTGGTCCATAAAGGCGCCCTTCGATCCGAGGGGAGGCAGCGATGAGCGGCGACGACGATTATGTCTATGACGAGGCCACGGGCGAATGGCGCCCGGCCTCGGAAGTGGCGGCGGCGGCCGCCGCGGCCAAGGTGGTGCGCGACGCCGCCGGCAACGAACTGGCCGACGGCGACTCGGTCACCCTGATCAAGGATCTCAAGGTCAAGGGCACCAGCCAGACCCTGAAGCAGGGCACGGTGATCAAGTCGATCCGCCTGACCGACAACCCGGAAGAGATCGACTGCCGCCACGAGGCGATCAAGGGCCTCGTGCTGCGCACCGAATTCGTCCGCAAGCGCTGAATTCAGGCGCTGAGACTCAGGGCGCCAGCAGATGCTGGCGCAGCGCCGCGAGCTCCCGCGTCAGGCGCAGGAGATCGGCCTCGGAAAGGCCGGTCGCCTGGAGGATCTGGTCCGGCACGCAGCGCGCCCGCTCGCCCAGCGCCTTTCCCGCCGCCGTCAGGCTGACCCGGACCTGGCGCTCGTCCTTGGGATCGCGGCGGCGTGTCACCAGGCCTTCCGCCTCCAGCCGCTTCAGGAGCGGGGTCAGCGTGTTCGATTCGAGGAACAATTGCTCGCCCAGCCCGCCCACGGTCTGGTCGTCCCGCGTCCACAGCGCGACCAGCGCCAGATATTGCGGATAGGTCAGGCCGAGCGCGTCCAGCATCGGCTTGTAGACCCGGTTGAAGGCCAGATTGGCGGAATAGACCGCAAAGCAGAGGAAACCGTCGAGCCCGTCGCCGAAGGCCGCGGGCGGGGATTGGGTCATGGCGTGCTCCGTCTTCAGACCGTCACAAAATAAATCGCACGCGATCTAATCGCAAGGGATTGACAGTGGCGGTGTCCAGTGGATTTTATATCGTGCACGATTTAATCGTGAACGATCATAAAGAAAGGAAGCCACCATGTCCCTACTCCACGGCACCACAGCCGCTCTCACCCTCGCCGCCTTCTCCCTGTTCGGCACCATCGCCGCCCGGGCCGAGACGCTGGAACCCGCGACCCAGGCCTTCGTCGACAGCCTGGCCGGGGGCAAGCCGATCTACACCCTGACGCCGGACGGCGCCCGCAAGGTGCTGCACGACGCCCAGTCCGGCCCCACCGCCCTGCCCGAGGTTGCGATCGAGGACCGCGTCATTCCGGTCGGCCCCAAGGGCGAGACCAAGATCCGCATCCTCCGCCCGAAGGATGCCGCTGGCGCCCTGCCCGTCCTGGTCTATTTCCATGGCGCCGGCTGGGTGATGGGCGACACCACCACCCATGACCGCCTGGTGCGCGCGCTGGCGGTCGGTGCCGGGGCCGCCGTGGTCTTCGTCGACTACGACCGTTCGCCCGAGAACCGCTATCCGGTCGCGATCGAAGAGGATTACGCCGCCACCCGCTATGTCGCCGAACATGGCGCCGAACTCGGCCTCGACCCGACCCGGCTGGCGATCGGCGGTGACAGCGTCGGCGGCAACATGGCGGCGGTGGTCAGCCTGCTGGCGGGCGAGCGCAAGGGCCCGGCGATCGCGGCCCAGCTCCTGTTCTATCCGGTCACCGACGCTTCGATGGCGACCGGTTCCTACAAGAGTTTCGCCAAGGGTCCCTGGCTGACCAAGCCGGCCATGGCTTGGTTCTGGGACGCCTATCTGCCCGACGTGGCGGCGCGGAAGGACATCCACGTCTCGCCCTTGAACGCCACGGCCGAACAGCTGAAGGGCCTGCCCCCGGCCCTCGTCATCACCGCCGAAAACGACGTCCTGCGCGACGAGGGCGAGGCTTATGCCCGCAAGCTCGCGGCGGCCGGGGTGCGCACCATCTCGACCCGCTACAACGGCACGATCCACGACTTCGTGATGCTGAACGCCCTCGCCGAGACGCCCGCGGCCGAGGCCGCGACCGCGCAGGCGATCGGCTTCCTGCGCACGGCCTTCGCCCGCTGACCGGTGCCCGGCCCGCCTTCCCGGAGGCGGGCCGGCTTCGCCCAAAGTCGCGGTTCGGCACCATGGCCAAGCGGGCGGCCATGCTTCATGCTGTTCGGAACCCCCGCAGCGACCGGAACGGACGCGGGGGAGAAGAACAGGTCTGGGAGGACCGCCTCATGAAGATGTCCCGCCGCTCCTTCGGCAAGCTCGCCCTCGCCGCCGGTGCCGCCAGTTTCGGCGTGCCCTATATCGGCCGTGCTGCCGAACCGATCGTCATCAAATTCAGCCATGTCGTGGCGCCCGATACGCCGAAGGGCCGCGGTGCCGACAAGTTCAAGGAATTGGCCGAGAAATATACGGCCGGCGCCGTGAAGGTAGAGGTCTACCCCAATTCCCAGCTCTACAAGGACAAGGAAGAGCTGGAGGCACTGCAGCTCGGTGCCGTGCAACTGCTCTGCCCGTCGCTCTCGAAATTCGGGCCGCTCGGCATCAACAAGTTCGAATCTTTCGACCTGCCCTATATGTTCGCCGACCGCACGGCGCTGGCCAAGATCACCAAGGGGGCGATCGGCGCCGAGATGATGGCCACGTTGGCGCCCAAGGGGATCGCCGGCCTCGGCTTCTGGGACAACGGCTTCAAGGTGATGAGCGCCAATTCGCCGCTCCATGTGCCGGACGATTTCCTGGGCCTCAAGATGCGCATCCAGTCGTCCAAGGTGCTCGAGGCCGAGATGAAGGCGCTGGGCGCCGTGCCCCAGGTCATGGCCTTCTCCGAAGTCTATCAGGCCCTGCAGACCGGCGTCGTCGACGGCACCGAAAACCCGCCCTCGAACATGCTGACGCAGAAGATGAACGAGGTGCAGAAGCACGCCACCCTGTCCTACCACGGCTATCTCGGCTATGCCGCGATCGCCAACAAGGCGTTCTGGGACGGGCTTCCGGCCGAGATCCGCAAGGAAGTGGACAAGGCCATGGCGGAAGCGACCGACTACAACAACGAGATCGCCGCCGCCGACAACAAGGCTGCGACCGAGACCATGATGAAGGCCGGCACCACCCAGTTCCACGAGCAGACGGCCGACGAGCGCGCCGCCTGGATCAAGGTGCTGATGCCCGTCCATGCCGAAATGTCGGAACGGATCGGCAAGGACCTGGTCGATCGCATGCACAAGGAATTGGGGATCGGCTGATTCCCCGCTTCCGCTGCCTCGGGCCCTCTGCCGCCACCGGCGGAGGGCCGCCTGCCTCGGCATTCCCTGCGAAGCGATCGCCATGCTGAAAATCCTCGACCGCCTGGAAGAGATCCTGATCGCCACCCTGATCGGGGCCGCGACCGTGCTGATCTTCGTTTCGGTGACGCACCGCTATTCCCTTGGCGTGATCGCCAGCGTGGTCACCTATGCCAGGACCAACGACATCGAATGGCTGTCGTCCGCCGCCAAATCAGCCTATTTCGGGCTGCGCGAAGTCAATCTGGTGTGGGCCCAGGAACTCTGCATCTACATGTTCGTCTGGATGGCCAAATTCGGTGCCGCCTACGGCGTGCGCACCGGCATCCATGTCGGCGTCGACGTGCTGATCAACCGCCTGCCGACAGAAAAGCGCAAGATCTTCATCCTGGTCGGGCTCTGTGCCGGCATGATCTTCACGGGGACACTCGCCGTGCTGGGCGGGCGCTTCGTCTATCACATGTATGGCATCAGCGCCCATTCGCCCGATCTCGAGATCCCGTCCTGGATCGTCTATGCCGCCGTTCCAGCGGGTTCCTCCCTCATGTGCTTCCGCTTCCTCCAAGTCGCCGTCGCCTTCCTGCGGACCGGCGAGTTGCCGCGTCACGATCACACCCATGTCGACGGGACGGAGGACCCGGAGGATGCCGTGCATCACGCCGCCGAGCATGCGGGGGAACTGCCCCTGCCGCTCGACGACCGGCGCTGAGCGGAGGGCGAAGCCATGAACGCACTCCTGCTCTTCTCCGGTCTGACGATCCTGATGCTCACAGGCATGCCGATCTCGATCGCCCTCGGCCTCACGGTACTCACCTTCCTCTTCACCATGACCAACGTGCCGATCGACACGGTGGCCTTGAAGCTGTTCACCGGGATCGAGAATTTCGAGATCATGGCGATCCCCTTCTTCATCCTGGCCGGCAATTTCCTGACCCATGGTGGCGTCGCCCGGCGGATGATCGCCTTCGCCTCTTCGATGGTCGGCCATTGGTACGGCGGCCTCGGCCTCACCGCCGTGGTTTCCTGCGCGCTCTTCGCCGCCGTCTCCGGCTCCTCGCCCGCGACCGTGGTGGCGATCGGCTCCGTCCTGCTACCGGCCATGGTGAAGGCGGGCTATCCCGCCCGCTTCGGCGCCGGCGTGGTGGCCACTTCGGGCGCGCTCGGCATCCTGATCCCGCCGTCGATCGTCATGGTGATGTATTCGATCGCGACGACCGGGCTCCAGGTCGCCGGGCCGGAGGGGCGGCCGGTCACATCCGCCTCGATCGGCCAGCTCTTCATCGCGGGCGTGATCCCCGGCCTCGTG
>JAYSCC010000089.1:0-8597 GCA_041915065.1 Zavarzinia sp. | reverse complement strand
GTTGGGTCACTATCTGGGCGCCACCTTCCATTATGGCGGCGAATGGTATTGGGGCCTCGACCGGCTGCACTACCTGGAAACCCGGTTGGACCAATTGGGCTCTCGCGGCACCAGCCCGTCGCCCCGCTATCCCCGGCCGCAGCTTCGCTTGCCTGAAGCGCTGCGGGGCCGTTTGGCGGGGCGGGAGCTGGAACTCTTCTTTTCCTTCCGCTCCCCCTATAGTTACATCGTGCTGCCGCGCGTCTTCGCCCTGGCGGATCATTATGGCGCCCGGCTCCGGCTGCGCTTTGTCCTGCCCATGGTGACGCGCGGCCTGCCGGTGCCGCTGGCCAAGCGCCTCTATATCGTGCGCGACACCAAGCGGGAGGCGAGCAGCGAGAGCTTGCCCTTCGGCCGGATCGCCGATCCCCTGGGCCGGCCGGTCGAACGCGGCCTCGCCGTGCTCGCCCATGCCATCGGCCTCGGTGATGATAAGGGTCGCGCCTTCGCCCTTTCCTTCCTGCAGGGCGTCTTCGCCGAGGGGATCGACGCAGGCGAGGATGCCGGCCTGCGCCACCTGATCGAGCGCGCCGGGCTCGACGCCGGCCCTGCCTTCGCGGCCATCGACGATCCCGCCTGGCGCGCCACGGCGGAGGCAAACCGCCTCGCCATGGTGGGCGAGGGCCTGTGGGGCGTGCCCTCGCTTCGCTTCGGCACCGTCTCCACCTGGGGCCAGGACCGGCTGTGGCTGATCGAGGATGCCATGATCGCCGCGGCGGAGCGCGTTTGAGATGCGCTTCGCCCTGCCTGCCCTGCTGCTCGCCGCCCCCGCGCTGGCCTTCGCCGGGGTCTCGGGGCGCCAGGCGATGGAGACGCCTGCCGGACGGACCTGCATCGCCGCACCGGCCCTGCCCGACCCGGGCGAGCCGGCGCGCGGCATGGTCGCCCTGCCCGCGGGCACGGTCCAGCTCGGCGAAGGCCCGGTGCTCCCCGGCGAGGGACCGGCGCGCAGCGTCGCCGTCGCCGCCTTCCGGATCGATCCGACCGATGTCACCAACGACCAATTCGCCGCTTTCGTCGCCGCCACCGGCTACGTCACCCTGGCCGAGCGACTGGGCTCTTCCCTGGTCTTCGTCGGTGCCGAGGGCACGGTGAACCGGGACGATCCCTCGCAATGGTGGCGCATCGTCGCCGGAACCGACTGGCGCCACCCGAAGGGGCCGGGCAGTTCGATCCGCGGCAAGGGCGCCCTGCCCGTGGTCCATGTCGCGCGGGAGGATGCATTCGCCTATGCCCGCTGGCTCGGCCGCGACCTGCCGAGCGAGGCGGAATGGGAATATGCCGCACGGGGCGGGCTCGCCCACGGGCGCTATCCCTGGGGCGACGCGCCCTCGACGCCGGAACACCCGCTGGCCAATACCTGGCAGGGCGTCTTTCCCCTGCTCGATACCGGCGCCGACGGTTACAGGGCGGAGGTCGCCCCGGTCGGCTGCTATCCCGCCAATGGTTACGGCCTCTACGACATGGCCGGCAACGTCTGGCAATGGACCGCGGACAGCGAGGCGGACGGTGAGCCCGTGATCAAGGGCGGCTCCTTCCTCTGCTCCGACGATTTCTGTTTCCGCGCCCGGCCCGCCGCCCGCCTCGGCGCTGCCCGCGATACCACGACCGGCCACATCGGCTTTCGTACCGTGCTGCGTGCCACGCTGCCTCCCGCCCAAGGATCATCGTCATGAAACGTCTTCTCGTCGCCCTGGTCCTTCTGGTCGCGGTCCTGGCCGGTGCCTTCTTCGCCATCGGCGGGCGTCAGGGCCTGACCCTGATGGTCGCGCACTTCATGTCGCCCAGCGTCGGGCCGAACCGCCCGGTCGCCTGGCAGCAGGGCCCGACGACGGCGGACGGGCGCAGCAAGCAGCCCAACGTCGTGCTCATCCTGGCCGACGACCTCGGCTACAACGACGTCAGTTTCTACGGCGGCGGCCGGGTGCCGACCCCGAATATCGACCGGATCGGCAAGGAAGGGGTGAATTTCCCCGCGGGTTACGCCGGCAACGCCACCTGCGCCCCCTCGCGCGCGGCCCTGATGACCGGCCGCTACCCGACCCGCTTCGGCTTCGAATTCACCCCGACGCCGATCGGCTTCTCCCGCGTCGTCGGCCATTTCGACAGCACTGCCCCGGTCAAACCGATCTATCACGAGGAACGCGAAGCCGAGGTGCCGCCCTTCGAGGAAGAAGGCCTGCCGACGACGGAAATCACCATCGCCGACCTCTTGCGCGGGGCGGGCTATCACACCATCCACCTCGGCAAGTGGCACCTGGGCGAGACCCCGCAGTTCCGGCCCGAAGCCCATGGCTTCGACGAATCCCTGGGCTTCTATTCCGGCGCCTCCCTGTTCATGGACCCGGATGATCCCGACGCCGTCAACGCGCATCAGGATTTCGATCCGATCGACCTCTTCCTCTGGGCCGCATTGCCTTACGGGGTCCGCTACAACGGCAGCGACATGTTCCGTCCCAAGGGCCACATGACCGATTACCTGACCGATCAGGCTGTGGCCGCGATCCAGGCCAACCGCAACCGGCCCTTCTTCATGTATCTCGCCTATAACGCGCCCCACACGCCCTTGCAGGCGACGCGGGAGGATTACGAGGCGGTTTCCGGTATCCAGGATCATACCGCGCGCACCTATGCCGCCATGATCCGCTCCCTCGACCGCAATGTCGGCCGGGTGCTCGACGCGCTGAAGGCGGCCGGGCTCGACGACAATACGTTGGTGATCTTCACCAGCGACAATGGCGGCGCCCATTACGTCGGCATCGACGATCTGAACAAGCCCTACCGCGGCTGGAAGGCGACATTCTTCGAGGGCGGCATCCGCGTGCCCTTCTTCATGCGCTGGCCCGGCCACCTGCCGCAGGGTGCGACCTATGACGCCCCGATCAGCCATTTCGACGTCTTCGCCACCGCCGCCGGGGTCGCCGGTGCCGCCCTGCCGGCGGACCGCACGATCGACGGCGTCGACCTCATGCCCTTCCTCACCGGCACCCGCCAGGGCCGGCCGCACGACCGGCTGTTCTGGCGCTCCGGCCCCTATATCGTGGTGCAGGCTGGCGATTGGAAGCTCCAGGTCACCTCGATCCCTGACCGCGCCTGGCTCTTCGACATGAAGACCGACCCGACCGAACAGAAGGACGTGGCGGCCCAGCATCCCGAGAAAGTGGCCGAGCTGAAGGCCATGCTCGAGGCCTTCCAGAAGGAACAGGTGAAGCCGAACTGGCCCGCCCTGATCGAGGCCCCGGTGCCGATCGACCATCCGCTGAACCGGCCCTGGTCGGCCGACGACGCCTATGCCTATTGGTCCAACTGAGGCAGGCCGGCCGGGTCGAGCGGCATGAGCACCGTGCGCTCGGCGAGCCAGGCCGCGAGAGCCTCGCGGTCCGGCACCGCGATCCGGCCGTAACCGATCGCGATCAGGCCTTCGCCCTCAAGCCGGCGGAGCGCCTTGCCGATCGAGACGCGGGAGACGCCGAACAGGGAGGCGAGGTCGTCCTGCACCAGGGTGACGGCCTCGCCCACGGGCCGGCGCCGCACGATGGCCAGGAGATGCTTGGCGAGCTGGACCGGCAGGGGCAGGCGGCGCAGATCCTCGATGAATTCGACCAGGGCGTGGATCCGCCTTGTGGCGAGGCAGAGCAGAGCGAAGCCGAGGGCCGGGTCTTCATGATAGAGCGTCATGAGACGCGGCCGGGGGATCTGGTCGATCACCACCTCGCCGATCGCCACCACATCGTGGGTGCGCGGCAGATCGGCGAAGATGGTGAATTCGCCGAAGCAATGGCCCGGCCCCAGGATCGAGGTCGTGGTATAGGAGCCGTCCGAGCCCGGATTGCCGATCCGGACCGTGCCGGAACGGACCACGGAAAGGCCCGGCTTGCGGTCACCCCGGGCATGGACCAGGGCGCCGTCCCGGTAGCGCACCGGCGTTCCGGCGGCGAGCAGGGCCGCCCGCGTCGCCGCCGGCAGCAGCGGCAGAAGGGCCGGCGTGTCGAGATCGAAGATGTCGGCCATGGCGGTCCCGTCGAATTTCCCGCCAAATGATAACAAGTTTGCATTCAGGCGAAAGCCTTCGCCCTATCCCTGGGACAACGAGGGGCCACCGACCCCGGGGAGGACACGATGGAAACCAAGGATATTGCCGTTCTCGGCATCTTCTTGTTCTTTGTGCTGCTGGAAGCCCTGTTCACCGGGCTGCTCCACAAGGCCGAGCAGAAACGCGGCGACGGCATGGTCGAAATCCTGAGCACCACTTCGATGATGCTGGTCTCCATGCCGCTGGCGATGGCCGGCGGCGCCTGGATCGCCAGCCGTTTCGCCCCGGCCGGCGCCCTGGGCGACCTGTCCGTGCTGGCGCAGATCGCTATCCTCCTGGTCTTCGACGACATGGGGCAATATTGGTGGCACCGCCTGTCCCATTCGGTGTCCTGGCTCTACAAGCTGCACCGGCCGCACCACAACGCCGAATATATGTCGGTGCGGATCGTCTTTCTTCTACTACCTCTTCATGCCGTCGCTGTGGTTTTCCGGCGCGCTGATCTTTCTCGGCTTCGGCGCCGTCTATGCGGTCTATGCCGTGGTCAAGATGGCGGTGATCATCGGCGCCCATTCGGATCTCCGCTGGGACGCGCCGCTCTACCGGATCAAGGCCCTGTCGCCCGTCATGTGGGTCGTCGAGCGGCTGATCTCCACCCCGGCCACCCACGGCGCCCACCACGGCAAACATGCCGCCGACGGCATCACCAACTACAAGGGCAATTTCGGCAATCTTCTGTTCTTCTGGGACGTGCTGTTCGGCACCGCCAAGATCACCCGCCGCTATCCCGAGACCTATGGCGTCGAGAACCTGCCGGAAACCACCGTGGGCGAGCAGATGCTGTGGCCCCTGCTGCGGGCGCCGGCCGAGCCCTATAGCGAGCCGACCACTTTGGCCGCAAAATCCAGCATGTAGAAGGTGAGCATGGAGGCCGAAAGGCCTCCGGCCACCACCTGGACCAGGCTCCAGCGCTTCTCCCGCGTCTCGTCGATGAAGTAGTAGATCGGGAAGCTGGCGATGAAATAGGTCGCATAGATCGCCGAGCCATAGGCCAGCATCAGCGCCATTTTCTTATAGTAGAAGCTCTGCGCCATCATCGGGTTGGCCATGGCGGTGGTCTCCATCCAGGCCCAGAAATAGCCGATCACGAAAACGAAGACCGGGAAGAGCAGCGCCATGCCCGGCAGGCCGGACGTGCGCAGCCGGCGCAGCACGATGTTGGCGGTCGAATGATAGGTCATGAAATAGACGTGGGTGTAGAAATACATGATCACCGGCACGGTCTGCGTGCCGGAGCCGAGCAGGGCGCTGTCCAGCGTCGTCGTCGCGTTCGGATAGACATAGACCATGCCGAGCACGTCAAAGAAATATTCGGAACCGAAGTAGTTACCGAAGAAGCCGAAGACGGCGAGATAGAGATTGGCCTTGAACCAATAGGAATCCCACCAGGGCTGCGCCGTATATCGCTTTGCCACCAAGGCCGGCACCACCACGGCCGGTGCCGCGCTCAGGGCACCGTGCAGGAGCATGGCGCTGTCGCTCCAGGTCTTGTCCCAGCCGGTCAGCATCATCATGGCCATGGAGGCCATCCAGACCGGGGAATAGAGCAGGAAGAACTTCTCGACCCAGGCCTTGTCCGGATTGGACGAGAACCAGCGCGCCCCCATCGCGGGCCTCACTTGCCGGTCAGGGCGATCTTGGCGATCGCGAAAGTGTTGCGCAGCTTCTGCAAGGCCGAGAGTTCGGGATGCAGGCGGCGGTGGCCGGGCAGCAGCTTGCCACGCGCCTGCTGGTGGATCTTTTCTTTGACGACTGGGCTCAGCACTCCGGCCCCGGCCAGTTGGAAGAAGCAATCCTTGGCATTGCCGAGGTCGAAGAAATCGCGCTGCCAGCGCCATTTCCAGTTGCCGCCATATTCGAACCAGGAACCGCCAATGCCCTCGATCTCATACCAGGTGCCGTCCGGCCGCTTGTAGGGCGCGCGCTGCTTCCAGAAACCGACAACGGTGCCGCGTTTCTCGTCGATGATGATGTCGTGATAGGGATATTCCCAGTCCTCGAAGCCCTTCATCTGGTAACCGATGGCGACGTCCTCGATCTCCTTCCGGCCGCTCGCGACGAATTCCTCGTTCGGGCCGATGTTCCAGGAATAGACGGCATCATCGGTATAGAAGGCGCCGAGGTGGGTCTTCCAGTCGCCCGCCTTCTCGGCCTCGACATTGCCCTGGAGCCAGCGCTCCACCATCTCTTCCAGTTCTTCGCGCGGATAGGCCTTGTTCGGCGGCACGATCGATGCGACGCGCTTTTCGGACATGAGTTCCCCCCTCAGTTCACCAGTTTTCCGGCATATTTGGCTTCGAGATGCCCGGCCGCGACGAGCCAGCGGATGGTATCGCCGAAGGTCTCCTCCCCGCTCCGGAACGAGAGGCCGGAGCGGGACAGGATGCGGCCTGAATCGGCATAGGCCCATTGCGTGACATAGGTCATCGCCTCGGCCGAGACCTGGGTCTCGAACGGCACCACGCGGCGGATCAGGTCGACCGTGCGGCCCATGCCACGCAGCAAGGCGCCCGGCATGCGCGGCCCCTGGATGCGGCGGCCGGTCAGGCGCTGCAACAGGGTGTGGAAATCATCCCAGGGGTAATAGTTGCCGCCCACGATGTAACGCGCCGCGGCCGGATCCTTCGGCGCGCCCGCCTCGAGCAGGAAGCGGTGCACGGCGGCGAGGTCGCGCACGTCGATACCCTGGAGCCCGGTCGAGGTACGCGGCACCACCTTCACGAAGGAGGCGACGCCGTGATTGGCTTCAGAGAGCTTTGGATCGTCCGGCCCGAAGATGCCGGCGGGATAGGTCATATGGATCGGCAGGCCCGAAGCCTGCATGGCCCGCACATGCTCGTCGCAATCGCGTTTCGAGCGGGCATAGGCATTGGCCGGATTGCCCAGCGGCACATTCTCGTCGATCCGGGCGACGCCTTCCTGGAACAGGACCGAGAGGCTGGAGACATAGACGATGCGCGAGAAGCCGAGGCGGCAGGCGGTACCCAGCACGGCATCGATCCCGGCCAGATTGTTGCGATAGATCTCGTCCGCCCGCTTGGGGTCGACGCTGACCAGGGCGGCGGCGTGCAGCACGGCGTCACAGCCCTTCATCGCCGCCGCGACCAGCGGCTGGTCGCGCATGTCGCCGACGGCGAAATCATCGACCGCATGGCCGTGGCGCGCGAAATAATCGGCCACCGGCGCCTTGTTGCGGACCAGGAGACGCACCTCGTGCCCGGCGTCCAGCAGGGCGCGGGCGCTATGGGCACCGACGAAGCCGCTGGCCCCGGTGACGAAGACCTTCAAGGCCGCCCCCTTCAGTGCCGTTCGAGGCGCAGCGCCGCGTTGGGACAATAGTTGACGGCCGACTGGACCTTTTCCATTTCCTCCGGTGTCACTGCCTCCTTGACGATGCGGAGCACGCCGTCGTCACCGACTTGGAAATGGGACGGGGCCTCGCCCATGCACATGGCATGGCCCTGGCAGAGGCCGCGATCGACCACCACGGTGACCGAAGGCGCCTTGGCCTGGCCTGCGTGATCGACCGGGCATTTGCCGGCGGGGGCCGCGGCGGCAGCACCTTCGCCGGTCGGCAAACTGGCCGCGGCACGGCGGCGATAGCGCACGCGGCAGGGCGATTTCGGCTGGACGATCATGTCCTTGTAATTGTCGACGTAACGCTCCGGCGGGTCGACCAGCTCGAAGTCGTAGCGGCGCAGCAGGACGGCGAAGATCGCCTTGATCTGGAACATCGCGAAGGCATTGCCCGAGCATTTGTGCTTGCCGCCGCCGAAGGGCTGATAGGCCATCAGGTTGCGGTCTTCCCGCCGCTCGGGCGAGAAGCGGTCGGGATCGAAGGCGGTCGGATCGGTGAACAGGTTGGACAGGCGGTGGGTCACCGGCGGGCAGGCCCAGACCATCTCGCCCTTGCGGATCGTGTAACCCTTGAAATGCAGATCCTCCGCGACCTGTCGCATCAGGATGATCAGCGGCGGGTGCAGGCGCAACACTTCCTTCAAGACGTTTTCGAGCAGTGGCATTTCGCGGAGGCTCTGGAAACTCACGGCGCCGTCGCGGCCGAGCAGACCGTCCAGTTCCTGCCGCACCGCGCGCAGAATCTGCGGGTGCTTCAGCAGTTCCAGCAGGACCCAGGCGGCGGTGCCGGACGATGTATGGTGGCCGGCGAAGATGGCGCCGACCAGGAGGCCGGTGATTTCATTGTCGTCGAGCTTGGTGCCGTCCTCGTAGCGCATGTCGATCAGGGTCTGGAACATGTCGCTCGGCTTTTCGGCCTGGGCGGCGCGCTTCTTCACGATGCCGCCGACCAGCTCCTGCAACCGCTTGCGTGCCTTGTCGCGGCGGCGGAACTTGGGGATCGGCAGATAGGGGAAGTGATAGGCGAGCGGGTGCACACCCTGTTCCAGGTCGTGATAGATATGGGCGAATTCCTCGGACAGTTCGTAGCGGAATTCGCGGCCGAGCA
>JAYSCC010000088.1:0-8761 GCA_041915065.1 Zavarzinia sp. | reverse complement strand
CCGCCCACAACAACGGCGTCAGCCGTTCGCCCCGGCCGGTGCCGATGGATATCCACCCCGACGACAAGTCGAGCTATGACGCCGCCCTGCGCATGATGCGCGCCAATCTCGAGCGCTACAGCACGGCAGGCGCCGGCGGCGCCGGTGCCGCCGTAGCCCTGCCCGCGCCCTGACGGAGGCGCTAGACTGGCGGGATGACACAGGGAATCGGTCCGGCCGACATCGAAGTCTTTCCGGACGGCACTGTCCAATTCGCCGGGCGGCGCTATGCCGCCGCCCTCGGCCGGGCCGGCATCGTCGCGGACAAGCGGGAGGGGGACGGCGGCACGCCTGCCGGGACCTGGCAGCTCCGCCGCGTGCTCTACCGCCCGGACCGGATCGCGGCGCCGGAATCCGGCCTGGAGGTCGCGGCGCTGGCGCCGGGCGACGGCTGGTGCGATGCGCCGGCAGATCCTGCCTATAACCGGCCGGTCACCCTGCCCTATCCCGCCAGTCACGAGGTCATGTGGCGGGACGATCCGCTCTACGATCTCCTGGTGGTGGTCGGGCACAACGACGACCCGGTGGTGCCGGGAGCGGGCAGCGCCATCTTCCTGCATGTCAGGCGGGCTGACGGCGGGCCGACGGCCGGCTGCGTCGCCTTCACGCTCGACGATCTGAGGACGATCGTTGCCGGGCTGACGCCCGGCTCACGCCTGGTGGTTCACGGGGTCGGATAGGCCCGGGCGCCGAAGATCGCGGTGCCGACACGGACATAGGTGGCGCCCAGGCGCACCGCCGTCT
Source organism: Zavarzinia sp. (assembly GCA_041915065.1). Lineage (GTDB taxonomy): Bacteria > Pseudomonadota > Alphaproteobacteria > Zavarziniales > Zavarziniaceae > Zavarzinia. Next base: position 7,978 of record JAYSCC010000088.1, on the reverse strand, counting down.
CATAATCATGGGACATGCCCATGGACAGTTCGCTGAGGCCGTTCCGCGCGGCGAGCTTGCCCAGCAGGGCGAAATGGAGCGACGGCTCCTCCTCGACCGGCGGAATGCACATCAGGCCCACGACGTCGAGCTTGTAGGTGTCGCGGCAGAGGGCCACCAGGGCGTCGGTCTCGCCCGGCAGGCAGCCCGCCTTCTGCGGCTCCTCGCCCGTATTGACCTGGACGAAGCAGCGCGGGCGCCTTCCCTGGGCCTCGCTGGCGCGGGCGATGGCGGCGGCCAGTTTCTCGCGGTCCACGGTTTCGATCACGTCGAAGAGGGCGACTGCCTCCTTCACCTTGTTGGTCTGCAAGGGGCCGATCAGGTGCAATTCGAGGTCGGGGAATTCGGCCTTCAGGGCGGGGAACTTGCCCTCCGCCTCCTGCACCCGGTTCTCGCCGAAACGGCGCTGGCCGGCGGCGATGGCTTCGCGCACCGCCTCCGCCTCATGGGTCTTGGAGACGGCGACCAGGCGGGCAGAGCCGGCGGGCCGGCCGGCGCCACGTTCCGCCTTGGCAATGCGCGCCTCGACATAGGCTAGGCGATCGGCGACGGTTTCGGAAGAATCGATGGTGCTCATGACGGCAGAGACCCTAGCAACCGGCGCCCGCCGCCTCAACGCCCGCCATGCGGCCTGCGGGCGATTGCCGCCCCTGGTGCTGCTGACCGACCGCGCCCGCCTGCCTGATCCGCTCGCCGCCGCCGCTCGCCTGCCGCGTGGCAGCCTGGTGATCCTGCGCGACGGCGACTTGCCGGCGGCAGCGCGCCTCGCCCTCGGGCAGGCGCTCGCCTCTCTCTGCCGGCGGCGTGGTCTTCGGCTTCTGGTCGCGGGCGATCCGGCCCTGGCGCGGCGCCTCCGGGCCGGGGTGCATTGGCCGGAGAAGCGCCTGCCGCCCCGGGTGCGGGGCTTCGCCACCGCCGCCGCCCATGGCATGGCCGCCCTGATCCGGGCCAGGCGCGCCGGGGTTTCCGCCGTGCTGCTGTCGCCCGTGCTGCCGACCGCGAGCCATCCGGGCGCGCCCCACCTGGGCGTCGTCCGCTTCGCCGGGCTCATCCGCCGGGTGCCCGGCCTTGCGGTCTATGCCCTGGGCGGGATCGACGGGGCGACGGTCGGGCGCCTGGCCGGCAGCGGGGCGGCCGGCATCGCCGCGATTGGCGCCTTCAGGCCTTGATGCCGCCGAGTTCGCAGATCCGCGCCCAGGCCGCATCGTCGACCGGCATGACCGAGAGGCGCGACTGTTTCACCAGGGCGAGGTGGTTGAGCGCCGGGTCGTCCTTCACCTGGTCGAGGGTGACCGGGGTTTTCAGCGGCTTCACCGCCTTCAGGTCGACCATGCCGAAGCGGCCGCTCTCGTCCGTATGGTCCGGGTAATATTCCTTCACCACCTCGACCACGCCGACGATCTGCTTCTCGCTGACCGAATGGTAGAAGAAGCAGCGGTCGCCCGTCTTCATGGCCTTCAGGTTGTTGGAGGCCTGATAATTGCGGACACCGGACCAGAAAGTGGTGCCGTCGCGGACCTGATCGGCCCAGGACCAGGCGCCCGGTTCGCTCTTGACCAGCCAGTGAGCCATCGCCGCCCCCGTTCCTAGAGCTGCGCCACGACGCAGCGCCAAGCCTTGAACTCCACGGCGGAGAACAGCCCGGCCTGGGCATAGGGGTCGGTCGCCGCGAAGGCGCGCACCGAAGCCTCGTCCTCGGCCTCGAGCACCAGGAGGCTGCCGGTCATCGCCTGCTTGTCGGGGGCGAGGAAGGGGCCGGCCAGTTTCACCCGGTCGCCGCCGGCCTTCAGCCAGTCGAGGTGTGCCGGCCGGTTGGCCGCGCGAATGGGCCCGCCGTCGGGCTTGTCGGTGCAGATCACAGCAAAGAGCATGGGTGCCGTTCCAACGATTCTCGGGAAGCCGGCGAAGTTGACACCATATTTGAACGGAACATGAGAAAATTCTCATGCTGCTCTGCAACATGCCGAATTTCCTTGCAAATTCCGCCTATGAAGCATGAACGTTATGTTGAGCGTTCAGGATTCAGCCGATAAATTGCGCCTGGGATGAAGCGTCACGAAGAAATCAAGCAAGCCATCATCACAGCCGCGATGGAGCGGCTGTCGCGCTATGGCTATGGCAAGACGACGATGGCGGAGCTGGCGGGCGACTGCAAAATGTCGGCCGGCAACCTCTACCGCTACTTCATGTCCAAGCTCGACATCGCCGAGGAGATCGCGCGGCAGAGCTTCATCCGCACGGCCGAGCGGCTGCGCGAGGTGGTGCGCCGGCCCAACATCACGGCGGTGGAGCGCCTGCGCAGCTTCCTGATGGAGCAGATGGACATCACGTTCCACGAGCTCGAGAAGGATCAGCACTGGATCGAGATGGCCGAGATCGTGGCGCGCGAGCGCCCCCATGTCGCCAACGAGGGCCTGGCCCGCGTGCGCTCGCTGATCGCCGAGATCCTGGCCATGGGCAATGCCAACGGCGAATTCGACATCGAGGACGTGAATTTCACCGCCGAGATGATCCAGTCCGCCACCTTCAAGTTCCGCTATCCCCAGCTCTTCTCCGGCCTCACCCTCGACAAGCTGGAGCGCGAGGCCGCGGGCGTGATCGATCTCCTGATCAACGGCCTGTGCCGCCGCGAGGCCCAGGCCGCCAAGCCCGCCGACGCCGCCTGACGGCCGTCCGCCGCCCCCTGCCGGCCCTTCCGCGGCAAACTGACTTATTGTCATATCGGGAACGCACCCCCAGATTATTCAGCGAAGGCTGAATCACCCCCTCTTTTGGTCGATTCCGCCGGGCTGTGATGGCTGAACATTTTTCCCGATTTTCACGGAAACCCGCGGAAACCCTCGCTTTGCGTCAGAATGTCGCGCCTGAAGAGTGAACGGATCAAAAAAAATTTACAGAAACCCCGCAGATTCCCCTTGCAGTGAATAAATCTTGAGATATTTATTATTCATCGTTCAGGCGATAGCGGACCCGAGGGGCCCCCGCCGGACGACCGAGTGGAGGATGGACATGACGACCATCACGAAGATCGCCGGGCACCTCAGCTTCGGCCGTATCGCGACCCTGGTTGTGCTGACCTACAGCGCGGCCGCCCTGGTTCAGATGACCGGCAACCTGCTGGCCTGACCCGCAACACGAAGGAACGGAGACCCGCGATGGAAAAGCTGGGCTTCAACGCAATCTTCGGCCGCCTGGCCACTGTCGTGGTGCTGCTCTACGCCGCCGCGCTGGTGATCGAGAGCGCCGGCAACATCGCCGCGATCGCCTGACGCGGGCGGCGAAACCAACCAGACGAAACACGAGACCCGAAGGACCACCGAAATGACCAACTTCCTGACCGCCCGCCTGTTCGAACGCCTGACCCTGGCCGTGGTCGCCGCCTACGCCCTGGCCCTGGCGGCCCAGACCGCCCAGAACGTCGGCCTGGTCTGAGCCCAGCCACGTCCCCCGGAGGGCCGCGCCCTCCCCGAGTTCCCCGAGGCCACCCCCTCGGCACCCCTTCCCCGGAGGGCGTATCCCGCCCTCCACCCTGAGGCCCGTCGCGCAAACGGGCCGAACCTGACCCGGTCCCGGCCCCGCCTGGACCGGGTTTTTTTGGTCAGAAGAAAGGGCAACTCGCCAGCAAACGGGCGGGAACGACAGGAACTGTTGGGTCGTTCCTCAGTAGAGGAGCGAGACGCAGTCAAGCTCAGGGGCCATTGTGTCCGAGGTCGAGCTTAAGCTTATTTTGATACACGCCTATGCGCTTCTTGGCGCGCTCGATCACATCACTGAAATGCAGGATCTCGAAATAGGTTTCGCCCAAAAGAATCCGTGTATCGGGATCCACTAAAGGGCTTGACTGGAACCAGCCGCGCCCCGTCGGAAATGGCGTCCAGTTCCCGCTGAGGCGCAGCCTGTTAACATCATCGCCGATGAGATAACCGTAAAATTTCTTAAGTTTTCCGTTGGACTTAGCTGCCAGCAGCTGAGCGTATTCTGATAAATCGCCGATATGCTGGTCGGTCTCAATCCCTGGAGCCTTGAACTCCACGATGATCGCAGAGCCTTCCTTGCTGAACACCGCGATGTCGGGGCGCTTGCCGGCGTTATCCGTCACCCTCTTGCCGAACACCTTTTGCATAGCGACATCGATGTCGCTATCGAAAATTGGCCCACCGCCATCCCATTTAATGTCGGCCAAAGGCATATCCGAAGCAATATAGTCATAATACTGATACTCTTCACCTAGGAGCCAGATATCATGATCGGAAATCTCTGTACTATCCTTCCTCATAGGGAAGAAGATGCTGTGGATTATTCTCTCATCCTTCCGACGGATGCCTTCGGCAACATTCTGCATTGCAAGTTTTTTGTTACAGGCAAGTTCAAGGATATGGACTAACGCCGCCCGACGCACGACGAGCTGCGAGAGAGTAGCCATATCGAAATTCTTGAGAGACGATGTATATTTCCATGACAATTCGCCAATTTTTCGGCGAAATTCATCGGAATCCGGCTCCGACTTTATAATTTCCTCTTTAAGGGTGAATATCTCGGCAGTTTCACTGAGCACCCTTTCTTGATACTTTTTTAGTACGCGTTCCGCCAAATTGTACGCCGGCTCACCATATACAACGCGTGTAGAAGTGTCCTGAAGCATTTCTTCACTGATGCCAAACTGATCAGTGACTTCTTTCAACAATTTTTCTTTGTTCCAGTCCGCAGGCGTGACCATTTTCTCAATTATCGGATCTATAACACTGTGAATATCTGCGTAAGAAATTCTTCCAGATGAAAATATATCTAAGCTCGGAATATCATCAGGAATGTCATCGAAATTGTCCCGCTGCTCATTAACACGACTATCCAGATAATCTCCCTCGACGAGAACTATGTGGTGATAACCGCCGACCGGATTATTCTGCTCCATTCGCGTCCTCAAATACCGCGCTGTGATATCCCTTACTGGCGAAGATTTCGCACATAGCGCAATCGCATTTCGCGGGAGGTCATAAAGCGCAGCATCAAGTTGATAATGCGACAACTTCAGACGCTGATAAACCCCCAGCCCTTGGCCGGTGATGGGGTCACGCTCCTCTATGTCAACCTTGAGCTCATCAGTCACTTTGGGCAGATCCGAACGCTGCAGCATTTCAATTTTTGGGTCCCGCCTCCCCTGGCGGCTCACAAAGTGGATCTTAAAATCACCCAATTGGTCACCAAGACCGACAAGCCGCTGCATAAAAGAGACAAGAATTTGTTTACGCAATTTGGATGCCGAGAATAATATACTTAACGGCTCCACAAAGGAAATCTTCTGTCGAATATTATTCTTAAATCCGTCCAGCTTAATAGTTGTTCCAATATCTTTTGTCTCCTCCTTACCAAGAAAAAAATCTCTTTCCTCAATTAATTTCTTCGGTTCCAAATAACGAAGCTCACGCTTTAAGACAGAGTCACCTTCTCTGTAATAACTATCAATTGACAGCTCCGAAAAATAATGAAAGAACTGAATTCGCCCCGCCCCCTTGCATTTTCCAATGCCAGAAATAAAAAGATCGTCCTTGTAGGATGTGTCCTTCGTTAGAAACGCTTTGACCTGTTCGTCGCCTAAACCACAACCATTGTCTTTGCACAAGACAGACATGACTTCGTCTTCACCAAACATATCAGTGGACGAAAAATTCACTTCTAATCTGATCTCCATGCCCGGCGCGGCAGAGTCGTCATGCCGACGGATCAGATAGGCGTCAATTGCATTTGATAGAAGTTCTTCAAAAATTACATATTGGTTCGAACTAAGCTTTGTATTTTTTATGCTTCCTCGGATATCGAGCGCCATTTTCGTTCCAATCTATGCGGCTAAAACTAGCGGCTTCCTACAGTTCACTAGCGAGCGGCTAAGTCAAGCTGAGCAGTGTGTGTCGCCTTAGCGAAATATTTGCGGACGCCATCATCACCGCTAACAACGGCAGACACCAATCGCCCCCCTAAGCCTTCGCCCCCGGCATCGCGGCGGCGGCGTCGAGCGGCCAGCGGGCGCGGGGTTTGAGGTCGAGGGGGTCGGTTTCGCCTTGGCGGAAATGTTCGAGGCCGGCCCAGGCGATCATGGCGCCGTTGTCGGTGCAGAGGCGGATGGGCGGGGCGACGAAGGCGATGCCGGCCTCGGCCGCCAGGGCTTCGAGGCGGGCGCGCAGGTGTTTGTTGGCGGCGACTCCGCCCGCGACCACGAGGGGGGTGCCCTTCGGCATCAGGGCGATGGCCCTTCGCGTGCGGTCGACCATGACGGCGCCCACGGTGGCCTGGAAGCTGGCGGCGAGGTCGGCCCGGTCCTGCGCGGAGAGGGGCTGGGGCAGGCTGGCGGCGGTTTCGCGCACCGCGGTCTTCAGGCCGGAGAAGGAAAAGTCGCAGCCGGGCCGGCCCAGCATGGGGCGCGGCAAGGTGAAGCGGGCGGGATCGCCGGTCGCCGCCGCGGCTTCGACCGCCGGGCCGCCGGGATAGCCGAGGCCGAGCAGTTTCGCCGTCTTGTCGAAGGCTTCGCCCACCGCATCGTCGATCGTGGTGCCGAGGCGGCGGTAGCGCCCCACGCCTTCGACCGCGAGGAGCTGGCAATGGCCGCCGGAGACCAGCAGCAAGAGATAGGGAAACTCGAGGCCGGAGACCAGGCGCGGCGTGAGCGCATGGCCTTCGAGGTGATTGACCCCGACGAAGGGCTTGCCGGCGCCGAGCGCCAGGGCCTTGCCCATGGTGAGGCCGACGATCACGCCGCCGATCAGGCCCGGCCCCGCGGTCGCCGCCACCGCGTCGATCTCGGCCAGGGTGACGCCGGCTTCCCGCAAGGCCTGGGCGATCAGGCGGTCGAGATGGCTCACGTGGGCGCGCGCGGCGATCTCCGGCACCACGCCGCCATAGGCCCGGTGGTCGTCGAGCTGCGACAGCACGACGTTCGAGAGAATGCGCCGATCGCCCGCGACCACTGCCGCCGCCGTCTCGTCGCAGGAGGATTCGATGCCGAGCACCAGGGGGGACTCGGTCATGTGGGGGTTTCCATCTGACCTTATCGAGTGTTAAGCACGTGCCGTAACATCGGAAACAGGCATCTTGCAAGTCGACCTAAAGATAGGAACGCGCGGCAGCCCGCTGGCACTCGCCCAGGCGCATATGGTGCGGGACCTGCTCTCGGCGCGGAATCCGGGCCTGGCGCCCGCCGAAATCGTCGTCATCAAGACGACGGGCGACCGCGTGCTGGACCGCACCCTGGCCGAAATCGGCGGCAAGGGCCTGTTCACCAAGGAGATCGAGGAGGCGCTGTTCGACGGCACCATCGATCTCGCCGTGCATTCGATGAAGGATGTCGCGACCGTGCTGCCGCCCGGCCTGGTGATCGACTGTTTCCTGGAGCGCGAAGACCCGCGCGACGCCCTGATCGGCGCCGCCTCGCTCGACGCCCTCGCGCCGGGCGCCCGGGTCGGCACCGCCTCGCTCCGCCGCAGCGCCCAGCTCCGCGCCCGCCGGCCGGACCTGGTGGTCGAGCCCTTGCGCGGCAATGTCGGCACCCGGTTGAACAAGATCGCCGAAGGCGCCTTCGATGCCACCTTCCTCGCCCTCGCCGGGCTCCGCCGGCTGGGGCTGGCGGATCGGGCGGACGGCATCTTGGAGCCGGAAGTCCTGCTGCCGGCGATCGCCCAGGGCATCATCGGGGTCGAACATCGGGCGGAGGATGCCCGCACGGCCGCCCTGCTCGCGCCCCTGAACCATGGGCCGAGCGGGCTCGCCGCCGCCTGCGAGCGGGAATTCCTGCGCGTCCTCGACGGGTCGTGCAAGACGCCGATCGCCGGCCTCGCCCGGCTCGACGGCCAGGGCGGCCTGCATTTCCTGGGCGAGACCCTGGCGCCCGACGGCAGCCGGCGCCTGGCCGTCGAACGCCGCGGGCAGGCTGCCGACGCGGTCGCCATCG
>JAYSCC010000087.1:0-8816 GCA_041915065.1 Zavarzinia sp. | reverse complement strand
GCCGATGGCGAAGGCCCAATGCTTGCCGAGCCGGTAGGAGATCGAGAGCCAGAGCGGCACGCCCAGGATGCCTGAAATGAAATAGCCGAGCAGCAGGGAGGCGGTGATCCCCGGCTCCCGCACCACGGCCTCGACCAGGAAGATATAGAGGGCGCTGGCCACCGCCGGTGCGATGCCGGCGAAGAGATCGGCCACCAGCACGCGCTGCACCAAGCGGTTCTTGGCCAGCGTACCCATGGCCTGGCGGATCGAGAGATGGGCGACATTCTCGTGCGCCCGGGGCGGATCCGGCACCCGGAAGATCGCGATCAGCACACCGATGGGGAAGATGGCGATGACGAACCAGCCCATGGCGGCGACCCGGTCGGCCTTGGAGGCATCGCCGAATTGCTCCAGCACGGCGGGCAGGGCGAGCACGGCGACCATGCCGATCGAGCCCGCCATCTCGCGCCAGCCCTGGACCCGGCTCCGCTGGTGATAGTCGGGCGAGAGTTCGGCGCCCCAGGACATGTGGCTGATCACGCCGAGCGCATAACCCGCATACATGACCAGCATCCAGCCGGCGACATAGAGCACGCCGACCCCGGGCGAGGGCACGAACATGTGATAGGCGCCGAGGCACATCAACGGTACGGCCAGCGCCATCATCGGCCGGCGCCGCCCGAAGCTGGAACGCACGCGGTCCGAGATCGTGCCGAGGGTGAGATCCGCGGCCAGGTCGAAGAAGCGGCACAGCATGAAGATCTGCCCGACCAGGGTGAGGCCGAGGCCGAGATCGTCGGCATAGAAGGGCGGCAGATAGACCGCGACCGGAAGCCCGATCGCATAAAGGCCGAGAGCCGGGCCGGAATAAGCGAGCAGAATGCCGCGCCTGACCGCCTGACCGCGCGGCCGGGCCGCCTCGGCCGTCGCCGGTGCCGCGCCAGCCGTCGATTCGAACGTACTCATGCCCCTGGTCTCCCCTTCGCGACCCTTTGTTCTGTGTCTCGGTCGTCGTTGGGACAAAAGTGGCAACGAGTTTGAGCGAGGTCAAATCATTCCGATTACGAAATCTTCATGGTTGGGGGGCAAGATCCTCTCATCAGGTCTCTTGGTTTCCTCCTCCCTGAACTGACTTTATGGTCTAACCCTCTCCCAGCCTGGGGGAGGGTTCTTTTTTGGCTGGAACGACAAGGGGAGGGACGATGCAGGGCGAGACGGATCGGCGGGCCATATTGCTGGCGCGGGCCGTGGTGGTGCTGTTCCGCGATTTCGAGCTGGTCGCCCGGGAATTCGACCTGACTGTGCCGCAATACCGGTTCCTGCTGTTCCTCAAGCGGGGTCCCCGGCGGGCCGGCGAATTGGCCCTCGAAGCCGCGATCGGCAAACCCACCGCCTCGGCCCTGATCGTCGAGATGGAGCGGCGCGGGTTGATCACCCGCGAGGCCGATCCGGCGGATGGGCGCAGCATCCAGCTCCGCCTGACCGACCTCGGCCTTGCCCGCCATGCCGCGTTCGAAGCGGCCCTGGCCGCGCGCCTGACCGATGTGATCGGGCCGGCCGACATCGAGACGATCCTGGAGGCTGGTGTCACCCTGGCCTATCGCCTGGATGCGCGGCGCGATCAGGCATCCCTCGAATCGGTCGGCGATCTGATTGCTTGACAGCGTGGGGCTCGCCGCCGAATAGTTCGCCTCACGAACTATAAACGGGGAGAGCCATGGAACTGACCGCCCAGCACGAGGAATTGCGCCGCACCATCCGCCGCTTCGTGGCCGAGGAGATCAATCCCCAGTGCGACGCTTGGGAAGAGGCGGAAATCTTCCCGGCCAGGGAGCTGTTCACCAAGATGGGCACCCTCGGCCTGCTCGGCATCAACAAGCCGGAGGCTTATGGCGGCCTCGGCCTCGACTATTCCTATGCCGCGGTGGCGGCGGAAGAATTCTCCAGGATCCGCGCCGGCGGTATTTCCATGGCGATCGGCGTGCAGACCGACATGGCGACTCCTGCCTTGGCTCGCTTCGGCTCGGACGAGTTGCGCGCGGAATTCCTGGCGCCGGCGATCGCTGGCGAGAAGGTCGCCTGCATCGGTGTGACCGAGGCCCACGCCGGCTCCGACGTCGCCGCGATCCGCTCGAAGGCGGTCGCCGATGGCGACGACCTGGTCATCAACGGCTCCAAGATCTTCATCACCAACGGCACCCAGGCGGACTGGATGTGCATGCTGGTGAATACGTCGGACGGCGACCGCCACCGCAACAAGTCGCTCGTCATGGTGCCGCTGAAGGACGGCGCGGGGAAGCGCACCAAGGGCGTCACCGTCGCCCGCAAGCTGAAGAAGATGGGCATGCATTCGTCCGACACGGCCGAACTCTTCTTCGACGATGTGCGCGTGCCCAAGCGGAACGTGATCGGCGAGCCGGGCATGGGCTTCGTCTATCAGATGCTGCAATTCCAGGAGGAACGGCTCTATGGCGCTCTGTCCTCGATCGGCGGCTGCGATCTGACGATCGAAGAGACGATCGACTACACGCGGAACCGCAAAGCCTTCGGCAAGTCGATCCTCGACAATCAAGTGGTTCACTACCGCCTGGTCGAGCTGATGACCGAGGTCGAGGCGCTGCGGGCACTCACCTGGGGCGCGGTCGACACCCATGTGAAGGGCGGCGACTGCACCGTGCTCGCCTCCATGGCCAAGCTGAAGGCGGCCCGTCTAACCCGCGAGGTGAACGACAGTTGCCTGCAGTTCTGGGGCGGCATGGGTTACATGAACGAGACCATGGTGTCGCGCCGCTTCCGCGACGGCCGCCTGACCTCGATCGGCGGCGGCGCCGACGAGGTGATGATCGGGATCATCGCCAAGTTCAAGGGCCTGCTGCCCGGGCGCGGGTGAGGGGGCCGCGCCCGGCCCTCCCGTCATGGCCGGGCGACATCCCGGCCATCGGCGTCGGCGCGCGATCTAGCTGAAACGGACTTTCAGGATCTCGTAGGACTTGTGGCCACCGGGGGTGGTCACTTCGATCTCGTCGCCAATTGTCTTGCCGATCAGGGCGCGGGCAACGGGCGAAGAAACGGAAAGCCGGCCGGCCTTCACGTCCGCTTCGTCGACGCCGACGATCTGGAACACCTGTTCCTCTTCGGTATCGGTGTCGACCAGGGTGATGGTCGCACCGAATTTGATCACGGTGCCGGAGAGTTTCGAGACGTCGATCACCTGGGCACGGGAGATCTTGTCTTCGAGCTCGATCACACGGGTTTCGATGAAGCTCTGCCGTTCCTTGGCGGCGTGATATTCGGCGTTTTCCGACAGGTCGCCATGTTCGCGCGCAGCCGAAATGGCCTGGATCACCGAAGGGCGATCCACCGTCTTCAACCGCTTCAATTCGGCTTCCAGGGCTTCGTAACCCCCCGCCGTCATGGGCACTTTTTCCATCGCCCCTCGTTCCACCAATAGGCTGCCCAAACATCTCCGGTCACCGGTATTGTCGGCCGGGCCAGAGTTGCCTGTGCCCGACCCGGCGGTTCGGCCGGTCGGGCACAGGTGAACGTCAAGTGTAGGATTGCAGCGGGGCGACTTCAAGCTGTCCGAGGCGAAGTGCCGCGATCGCCTTGACCGCCGCCTCTGCGCCCGCCGTCGTCGTGTAGTAGGGGATCTTCAAAGTCAGCGCCGAACGCCGGATCTCGAAGGAATCGGCGATCGATTTCGAACCCTCGGTCGTGTTGAACATGAGGGCGATTTCGCCGTTCTTCATGGCGTCGACGATATGCGGCCGGCCTTCGAGGACCTTGTTCACGCGCTTCGCCGGCACGCCGTTCTCTTCGAGGAAGCTGGCGGTGCCCCGTGTCGCGACGATCTCGAAGCCGAGGGCGACCAGTTCCCGCGCCGGCTCCAGCAGGGCGTCCTTGTCGGAATTGCGCACCGAGATGAAGACCTGGCCCGCCTGCGGCAGCCGCGTGCCCGAGGCGAGCTGCGACTTGGCGAAGGCGATCTCGAAGGAACGATCGAGGCCCATGACCTCGCCCGTCGACTTCATCTCAGGCCCTAGCAGGATGTCGACGCCGGGGAAGCGGGCGAAGGGGAAGACCGATTCCTTGACCGCGACATGGTCGAGCTTCTTCCACCGGAGGCCGAAGCCCGCCAACTTCTCGCCCGCCATCACCCGTGCCGCGATCTTGGCCACCGGCTCGCCGATCGCCTTGGCGACGAAGGGCACGGTGCGCGAGGCGCGCGGGTTCACTTCGAGGACATAGATGTCTTCGCCCTGGATGGCGAACTGCACGTTCATCAGGCCGACGACGCCGAGCGCCTTGGCCATCACCTCGGTCTGGCGGCGCAGCTCGGCGATGGTGGCTTCCGAGAGCGAGTAGGGCGGCAGGGAGCAGGCGCTGTCGCCCGAATGGATACCGGCCTCTTCGATATGCTCCATGATGCCGGCGACATAGACGGTCTCGCCGTCGGCGAGCGCGTCGACGTCGACCTCGGTCGCCTTGTTCAGGTAGCCGTCGATCAGCACCGGATTGTCGCCCGAGACCACCACGGCCTCGGTCATGTAGCGGTTGAGACCCGGGATGTCGCGCACGATCTCCATCGCCCGGCCGCCCAGCACATAGGACGGGCGGATGACGACAGGGAAGCCGATCCGCTCGACCACGGCCCGGGCTTCCTCGATCGAGGTGGCGATGCCGTTGTTCGGCTGGCGGAGACCCAGATCCTGGAGCAGGACCTGGAAGCGTTCCCGGTCCTCGGCCATGTCGATGGCGTCGGGCGAGGTGCCGAGGATCGGCACGCCGGCTTCTTCGAGCGCTTTGGAGAGCTTCAGCGGCGTCTGGCCGCCGAACTGCACGATGACACCGTGCAGGGTGCCGTTCTGCTTCTCCGTCGCGATCAGTTCGAGCACGTCTTCCGCGGTCAGCGGCTCGAAATAGAGCCGGTCCGAGGTGTCGTAGTCGGTCGACACAGTCTCGGGGTTGCAGTTGACCATGATGGTCTCATAGCCCGTCTCGGTCAGCGCGTAGCAGGCATGGACGCAGCAATAGTCGAACTCGATGCCCTGGCCGATCCGGTTCGGACCGCCGCCCAGGATGACGACCTTCTTGGCGTCGGTCGGCTGCGCTTCGCATTCAGGCGCGCCGAATTCGGCCGATTCATAGGTCGAATACATATAGGGCGTGCGGCTGTCGAATTCGGCCGCACAGGTGTCGATCCGCTTGAACACCGGGCGCACGCCGGCAGCCTGGCGCGCCGCGCGCACCGCCTTCTCGGTCGATTGCCCCAAGGCGGCCAGGCGCTTGTCGGAAAAGCCCATGGCCTTCAGGCGGCGCCAGCCGGCCGCGGTCTTCGGCAGGCCGCCTTCGGTGACGCGCCGTTCCTCGATCACGATCTCTTCGACCTGGCGCACGAACCAGGGGTCCATCTTGGTGATCTCGGTGATTTCCTCGACCGTGAGGCCGGCGCGGAAACCGTCGGCCACCACGACCAGGCGGTCGGGCACCGGCTTGCCGAGTTCGACCTCGATCAGGTCGCGGTCGCCGTGCAGGCGGGCGACGGGATCGAAGCCCGAGAGGCCGGTCTCCATCGAGCGGAGCGCCTTCTGCACCGATTCCTGGAAGGTCCGGCCGATCGCCATCACTTCGCCGACCGACTTCATCGCGGTCGTCAGCAGCGCCTCGGCGCCCTTGAACTTCTCGAAGGTGAAGCGGGGGATCTTGGTGACGACGTAGTCGATGGTCGGCTCGAACGACGCGGGCGTAACCCCGGTGATATCGTTCATCAGCTCATCCAGCGTGTAACCGATGGCGAGCTTGGCGGCGACCTTGGCAATCGGGAAGCCGGTCGCCTTCGAGGCCAGCGCCGACGAGCGCGAGACGCGCGGGTTCATCTCGATCACGACCATGCGGCCGTTTTCGGGACTGATCGCGAACTGCACGTTGGAGCCGCCGGTCTCGACCCCGATCTCGCGCAAGACCGCGATCGAGGCGTTGCGCATGATCTGATATTCTTTGTCGGTCAGCGTCAGCGCCGGGGCGACGGTGATCGAATCGCCCGTATGGATGCCCATCGGGTCGATGTTCTCGATCGAGCAGATGATGATGGCATTGTCCGCCTTGTCGCGGACGACCTCCATCTCATATTCCTTCCAGCCGGCGACCGATTCCTCGATCAGCACTTCGGTGGTCGGCGAGGCGTCGAGGCCGGAGGTCACGATGCGCTCGAATTCTTCCCGCGTATAGGCGATGCCGCCGCCGGTACCGCCCAGGGTGAAGCTCGGCCGGATCACGGCCGGCAGGCCGATCTCGGCGAAGGCGTCCATTGCTTCCGGCATCGTGTGGGCGACGCGGGACTTCGGGCTCTCGAGGCCCAGCTTGTCCATGGCTTCGCGGAAACGCAGGCGGTCTTCCGCCTTTTCGATCGCTTCCCGGTTGGCGCCGATCAGCTCGACGCCGAATTTGGCCAGTGTGCCGTCGTCGGCCAGCGCCATCGCGGTATTGAGCGCGGTCTGCCCGCCCATGGTGGGCAGCAGGGCGTCCGGCCGTTCCTTCTCGATGATCTTGGCGACGATCTCGGGCGTGATCGGCTCGACATAGGTGGCGTCGGCGAGCCCCGGGTCGGTCATGATCGTGGCCGGGTTCGAGTTCACCAGGACGACCCGGTAACCCTCGTCCTTCAGCGCCTTGCAGGCTTGCGTGCCCGAATAGTCGAACTCGCAGGCCTGGCCGATCACGATCGGGCCGGCGCCGATGATCATGATCGAAGAAATGTCGGTGCGCTTAGGCATGGGACTTCACCAGGTCGATGAACCGGTCGAACAGATAGTGGCTGTCTTCCGGCCCGGGGGAGGCCTCCGGGTGGTACTGGACGGAGAACACCGGGCGGTCGAGCATGCGCAGGCCCTCGTTGGTGCCGTCGAACAGCGAGACATGGGTCTGTTCCGCATTGTTCGGCAGGGTTTCGGGCAGCACGACGAAGCCGTGGTTCTGGCTGGTGATTTCCACCTTGCCGGTGGTCAGGTCCTTCACGGGGTGGTTCGCACCGCGGTGGCCCTGTTTCATCTTGGCGGTCTTGGCGCCGAGCGCCAGGGCCAGCATCTGGTGACCCAGGCAGATGCCGAACACCGGCTTGCCGGTGTCAATCAGCTTGCGGATCACGGGCACCGCATATTCGCCGGTCGCGGCCGGGTCGCCCGGGCCGTTCGACAGGAAGACGCCGTCGGGCGCGAGCTTCAGGATCGCTTCGGCCGAAGTATCGCCGGGCACCACGGTGACGCGGGCACCGGTCGCCGCCAGGCAGCGCAAGATGTTCCGCTTCACGCCGTAGTCGATCGCCACGATGTGGAATTGCGGTGCCACCTGCGTGCCGTAGCCCTTGCCGAGGCTCCACAGCGTCTCGTCCCATTCGTAGGACTGGCGGCAGAACACCTCCTTGGCGAGGTCGAGGCCTTCGAGGCCGGGGAAGGCCTTGGCCTTGGCCTTCAGGGCGTCGAGGTCGAACTTGCCGTCGGGGGCATGGGCGATCACGCCGTTCGGCACGCCGGCCCGGATCAGCCGGGTCAGGCGCCTTGTGTCGACCCCGGCGAGGCCGACGAGGCCCCGGCGCAGCAGCCAGCCGTCGAGATGGCTCGCGGCGCGCCAATTGCTCGGCTCGGTGATGTCGGCGCGCAGGACGAGGCCGCGGGCGGCGTTGCCGACCGACTCGATATCCTCGAAATTGGTGCCCACATTGCCGATATGGGGGAAGGTGAAGGTGATGATCTGCCCGGCATAGGAAGGATCGGTCAGGATCTCCTGGTAACCGGTCATCGAAGTGTTGAAGCAGACCTCGCCGACAGCGTCGCCGGTGGCGCCCAAGCCTCGGCCCCAGAGGACCGAACCATCGGCCAGCACCAGAACGCCGGTCGGTTTGGCGCCCGCGACCTGGTCGGTCGTCAGGCGCGCGTCGTCAGGAATGCCGCCCCGCTCTGGCTGCGGGGGCATGGTGTCTGGCGTCGTCGACATCGGGAAACTCCGCGGCGGGGGGCGCCCGCCGGTCAAATTTGGCGGACCATAATGGCGCGGCCGGGCGCCGTCAAGTCATGCGCGGTTTTTGAATTCGCTATTTTCGTCAACGGCTTATGGTCACTGCATGACAGACACGCTAATGTGCCGGGCCTTGGAACTGGAGGACGTGAAGATGTTGCGCGATCGCCTGAACGAAGCGCTGAAAGAAGCCATGCGGGCCAAGGACATGCCGCGGGTCACCACGATCCGCATGATCCTGGCCGCGATCAAGGATCGTGACATCGCCGCCCGCACCGACGGGCCGGATGCCGGCGTCGGCGAGGCCGATATCGTCAACGTCCTGCAAAAGCTGATCAAGCAGCGCCGCGATTCGATCGAAGCCTATGAAAAGGGCGGCCGGCCGGAACTCGCGGCCAAGGAACAGGCCGAGATCGGCGTGATCGAAGCCTTCCTGCCGCAGCAGATGGACGAGGCCGAGACCAAGGCGGCGATCGCCGCCGTGGTGGCCGAGATCGGCGCCACTGGCATGAAGGACATGGGCAAGGTCATGGCGGCGCTCCGCGAACGCCACGGCGGCGTGATGGATTTCGCCAAGGCGAGCCCCCTGGTGAAAGCCGCTCTCGGCTGACCGACAGGCCCGGCCGCGCCACCGCGAACCGTCGACGCCTGGACCGCAATGGCCTGGACGAGTCCACGGCTGTCCGGTTGAGGAAATCGGGTAGTTCAAAGGAACCCCGGCACCACTCACGATCGTCATCGCCGGGCTCGACCCGGCGATCCACGTCTCTCCGCCCGGCTCGGTGTTCTCGTGGATGGCCGTGTCAAGCACGGCCATGACGAAA
>JAYSCC010000086.1:0-8817 GCA_041915065.1 Zavarzinia sp. | reverse complement strand
TCCGGCCCGACCACGGCTTCCAGCGCGGCGAAGACCGCCCGCTTCGCCGCCATGTCCTCGACGATCGCCTCTACGACCAGATCGGTCGCAGCCATCGCGTCCATCCGGTCCGTCCAGGTGACCCGGTTCTCGAGTGCCGCGGCCTCCGCCGGCCCGAGCCTGCCCCGGCGCTGCAATTCGGCGAGCGCGCCGGCCAGGAGGCCCCGCCCGCGGTCGAGCGAGGCCGCCTTGTCGTCATGGACGACGACTTGGCAGCCATGGGCGGCTGCCACATGGGCGATCCCCATCCCCATGGTTCCCGCCCCGATCACCCCGATTGTCGCCGCCATGGAATCCCTCTTGAATTAATTGATCGGTCGATCATATAATAAAACTGGAGTGATAACAAGAAGCCTCGGCGGTCCCTTTTTTGTCCCTCGCTCGTGGGGCTTGGAATGCCGGAAAATTAATTAACCGTTCGACCAATTGTCTAACGAGGGGGAGTGGAACGTGAAACTGGCCAGCTATGCCTGTAGTCGCTGGATCGAAGCGGGACGCGACGCGGCGCCGATCGCAAGCGCCATCGACGGCGCCACCGTGGCCCTGGCGGGCAGCGGCGATCTCGACTTCGGCGCCATGGTGCGCCATGCCCGAGACCTTGGCTTGCCCGCCCTCCGCCGTCTCACCTTCCAGGGGCGGGCCGCATTGCTGAAGAAACTGGCCCAGCACCTTTCCGATCACAAGGCGGCGCTCTACGACCTCTCCTTCCTGACCGGTGCCACCAAGCGCGACAGTGCGATCGACATCGACGGCGGCATCGGCACCCTCTTCGCCTATGCCGGCATGGGCCGGCGTGACCTGCCCGATGCCAACGTCCTGCTCGATGGCCCCCAGATGTCGCTGTCGCGCCAGGGTAGTTTCGTCGGCCGCCATGTCGAGACGCCGCTGAACGGTATCGCGGTCCATGTGAACGCCTATAATTTCCCCTGCTGGGGCATGCTGGAGAAACTGGCGCCGGCCCTGCTCGCCGGGGTTCCCTGCATCGTGAAGCCGGCGACCCAGACCGCCTATCTGACCGAGGCGATGTTCCGCCTGATCGTCGATTCGGGGATACTGCCCGAAGGCGCCGTGCAACTCGTCTGCGGCAAGCTGGGCGATCTCCTCGACCATGTGACGGGGCAGGACCTGGTCTCCTTCACCGGCTCGCTCGAAACCTCCCTCGTTCTGCGCAACCACCCGGCCATCGCCGCCAACGCGACACGTTTCGTCGCCGAGCGGGACTCGCTCAATGCCGCCATCCTCGGCCCCGACGTCCGGCCCGGCAGCCCCGAGTTCGATATTTTCGTGCGCGAGGTAACGCGGGAGATGACGGCGAAGGCCGGGCAGAAATGCACCGCGATCCGCCGCATCCTGGTGCCCGCGGCCCAGGCCGGCGCGGTCGCCGAGGCCGTGGCCGCCAAGCTCGCCCGGGTGGTGGTCGGCGATCCGCGCCTGGACGGCGTCACCATGGGGCCGCTGGTCGGCCTCGGCCAGCGTGACGACGTGCGCCGCCGGATCGAGGCTTTGCGCGCCGAAGCGGCCATCGTCCATGGCGATCCCGAGCATGTCGCGGTCCAGGGCGCCGATCCGGCCAAGGGCGGCTACCTCGCCCCGATCCTGCTCCGTGCCACTGATCCCAAGGCCGCCACGGCGCTCCACCGGGTCGAGGCCTTCGGCCCGGTCTCCACCCTGATCGCCTATGACGACGTCGCCGATGCCGTGGCCCTGGCGCGGAAGGGCGAGGGCAGCCTGGTCGCGACCGCCGTCACCGCCGATCCCGAGATCGCCGCCGAACTGGTCTTCGGCATCGCCAGCTATCACGGCCGCCTGCATCTGATCGACCGCGACAGTGCGGGCGAGTCGACCGGCCATGGCTCGCCCCTGCCGGGCCTGGTTCACGGCGGCCCCGGCCGGGCCGGCGGCGGCGAGGAACTGGGCGGCCTGCGTGGCCTGCACCACTATATGCAGCGGACCGCCCTGCAAGGCTCGCCCGCGTTGCTCGCCCGCCTGACCGGCCATTGGAACAAGGGCGCCCCGGAAGTGGCGGAGAACCTTCATCCCTTCCGCCGCCATTTCGACGAACTGGCCCTCGGCGAGACCATCCACACCGCGCCCCGCCAGGTGACGCTGGCCGACATCGAGCATTTCGCGGAATTCACCGGCGACACCTTCTACGCCCATATGGACGAGGCGGCGGCCAAGGCGAACCCCTTCTTCCCCGGCCGGGTCGCCCATGGTTACCTGCTGCTCTCCTTCGCCGCCGGCCTCTTCGTCGAGCCCGCACCGGGGCCGGTGCTGGCCAATTACGGCCTCGATTCGCTCCGCTTCCTGAAGCCCGTCTCGCCGGACGATTCGATCGCCGTCCGCCTGACCGTGAAGCAGAAGGCGCCGCGCAATGCCGACTACGGCGAAGTGCGCTGGGATGTCGAGATCACCAATCAGGCGGGCGAGACCGTCGCCACCTACGAACTCCTGACCCTCAACGCCCTGACCAAGAAGGCCGCCTGACATGTATGCCCAGATGGTCGACACCGGCGTGCAACGCCTGCGCAGCGACGACGAGCTCGATGGCGACGAGCGCCGCTTCCAGGCCCGCATCGACGCCGGCATCCGCATCGAGCCCGAGGACTGGATGCCGGACAACTATCGCCGGACCCTGGTGCGCCAGATCTCCCAGCACGCCCATTCGGAAATCGTCGGCATGCTGCCGGAAGGCAATTGGATCACCCGGGCGCCCTCCCTGCAACGCAAGGCGATCCTGCTCGCCAAGGTGCAGGACGAGGGCGGCCACGGCCTCTATCTCTATGCCGCGGCCGAAACGCTTGGCGTCTCGCGTGACGACCTGATCGACGCCCTGCACGAGGGCAAGGCGAAATATTCCAGCATCTTCAACTATCCGACCCTGACCTGGGCCGACATCGGGGCCATCGGCTGGCTGGTCGACGGCGCCGCCATCATCAACCAGATCCCGCTCTGCCGCTGCTCCTACGGCCCCTATGGCCGCGCCATGGTGCGCGTCTGCAAGGAGGAGAGCTTCCACCAGCGCCAGGGCTACGACATCATGACGGCCCTGGCCCGGGGCACCGCCGCCCAGCGCCGCATGGCCCAGGACGCGCTGAACCGCTGGTGGTGGCCGGCGGTGATGATGTTCGGCCCGCCCGACGCCGAATCGGTGCACAGCGCCCAATCTGCCGCCTGGCGCATCAAGCTGCACAGCAACGACGACTTGCGCCGCCGCTTCATCGACCAGACGGTGCCCCAGGCCGAGCTGATCGGCCTGACCATCCCCGATCCCGAACTGCGCTGGAACCAGGAGCGCGGCAGCTACGACATCGGCCCGATCGACTGGGCCGAATTCTACGCCGTGGTCCGTGGCGACGGCCCCTGCAACAAGGAACGTCTCGCCGCCCGCAAATCCGCCTGGGAACGCGGCGCCTGGGTGCGCGAGGCCGCCGCCGCCCACGCCGCCAAGCAAGCATGAGGAAGACGATGAAGGATTGGCCTCTCTGGGAAGTGTTCATCCGCAGCAGCCATGGCCTCGCCCACAAGCATGTGGGCAGCCTGCGCGCCGCCGACGCCGAAATGGCGATCGGCAACGCCCGCGACGTCTACACACGGCGGAACGAGGGCGTCAGCATCTGGGTCGTCCGCTCGGCCGACGTGGTCGCCACCAGCCCCGGCGACAAGGAACCGCTGTTCGATCCGGCGCGCTCGAAGGTTTATCGCCACCCGACCTTCTTCGAGCTGATCGACGGCGTGAAGCATATGTAGGGAACGGGCCATGTCTCTCTTCGACTATGTCCTCCGCCTCGGCGACAACGCCCTCGTCCTCGGCCAGCAACTGGCCGCGCTGACCGGCCACGGCCCGGTGATCGAAGAGGATATCGCGACCGCCAACATCGCCCTCGACCTCATTGGCGAGGCGCGCCTCTGGCTCTCCCTCGCGGGCGAGATCGAGGGCGCCGGCCGGGGCGAGGACGACCTGGCCTTCCTGCGCGACGAGATCGACTTCCGCAATGTCCTGCTGGTCGAACGCCCGAACGGCGATTTCGCCGATACGATGGCGCGCCAATTTCTGTTCGACACCTGGCACGAGGCCCTGCTGGCCGAACTCTCCACCTCGGCCGAGCCGCGCATCGCGGCGATCGCCGCCAAGTCGCGGAAGGAGGCGGCCTATCACCTCTCGCACAGCGCCGGCTGGGTCATCCGCCTGGGCGACGGCACGGATTACAGCCGCGCCCGTATGGGGCAGGCGATCGCGGAAGCCTGGCCCTACAGCGGGGAATTGTTCGAAGCCGATACCGTCGAGGACGAGCTGGCCGCGGCCGGCATCGCCGCCGATCCCGGCTGCATCCGCCCGCTGTGGCACGCCCGCGTCGCCGATACCCTGGCCCGGGCGAGTTTGCCGGTTCCGGCCGGTGGCTGGATGCACAGCGGCGGCCGGCGCGGCATCCACAGCGAACACATGGGCCGCCTGCTCGCCGAGATGCAGCACATCCCGCGCAGCCATCCGGGAGCCCGGTGGTGACTGGCGCCGGCGTGGCCGACGTGCTGACCTGGCTGGACGAGGTCAAGGATCCGGAAATTCCGGTCCTCTCGATCATCGATCTCGGCATGGTCAGGGCGGTCCGGCACGAGGCGGGCGGCATGACCGTGGTGGTCACGCCGACCTACAGCGGCTGTCCGGCCATGGCCGTCATCGAGCAGGATATCAGGGCGGCGCTGGCCGGGCACGGCATCGCCGAAGTCCGGGTCGAGGTCGCCCTGGCGCCGGCCTGGACCACCGACTGGATGACCAGCCGCGGCCGGGAAGCCCTGCGCCGCTACGGCATCGCCCCGCCCGAGCGCGGCGGCTGCGGCCTGCTGCCGGCCATCGTGGCCTGTCCCCGCTGCAGCTCGCGGGAGACCCGGTTGCTCAGCCGCTTCGGTTCGACTGCCTGCAAGGCGCTCTATCGCTGCGACGTCTGCCGCGAACCCTTCGACCACTTCAAATGCCATTGAGGCGCCCATGAGTTCCTTCCATGCCCTGACGGTCGCCGACGTGCGCCACGAGACGCGCGAGGCGATCGTCGTGACCTTCGCCGTACCGCCAGAGGAGGCCGAGGCCTTCCGCTTCACCCAGGGCCAATATCTGACCTTGCGCGCCGAGATCGGCGGCGAGGACCTGCGCCGTTCCTATTCGATCTGCTCGGGCGTGGATGACGGGAGCCTGCGCATCGCGATCAAGCGGGTGGCCGGCGGCCGCTTCTCGACCTGGGCGCAGGACGCCCTGGTACCAGGCGCCACCATCGAGGTGATGCCGCCGCAGGGCCGCTTCTTCGTGCCCCTGGAACCTGGCGCCGCCCGCCATTACGTCGGCTTCGCCGTCGGCAGCGGCATCACGCCGATCCTCTCGCACATCCGCTCCGTGCTCACGGCCGAGCCCCTGAGCCGCTTCACCCTGGTCTACGGCAATCGCGCGTCCTCGACCGTCATGTTCGGCCAGGAATTGGCCGACCTGAAGGACCGCTATCTCGACCGCTTCGGCATCGTCCACGTCATGAGCCGGGAGCCGCAGGAGATCGAGCTCTTCAACGGCCGGATCGACGGCGCCAAATGCCGCGAGATCATGACCCGCTGGCTGGGGCCCGATGGCGCCGACGTTGCCTTCGTCTGCGGTCCCGAGGACATGACGCGCGAGGTCGCCGAGACGCTCGAAGCCCTCGGCGTGCCGCGGGTGGCGATCAAGACGGAGCTGTTCGGCGTGTTGCGCCCCGCCGCCAGCGCCCGCCGTGCCGAAGTGGCCGGCGAGACCGTGCAGGCGACGGCGGTCATCGACGGCCGCACGCTCGCCTTCGACATGGCCAAGGGGGCCGAAACCCTGCTCGACGCGGCACTCCGCCATGGCATCGAACTGCCCCATTCCTGCAAGGCCGGGGTCTGCTCGACCTGCCGCGCCCGCCTGGTCGAGGGCGAGGTCGACATGGACGTCCATTTCGGGCTCGAAGACTACGAGATCGCCCGCGGTTACATCCTGACCTGCCAGAGCTATGCCGCCTGCGACCGGCTGGTGGTCGATTTCGACGACCAGCAGCACTGAGAAAACAAGAGGAGGAAACCATGGAAGCAAGCCAACCGGTTCTGCTGGCGCGGCAGGACGGGGTCGCGACCCTGACCCTGAACCGGCCCGACAAGATCAATTCCTTCAATGTCGCGATGCACGAAGCCCTGCGCGCCCATCTCGACGCGATCGAGGCGGACGGGACGCTGCGCGCCGTCGTGCTGACCGGGGCCGGGCGCGGCTTCTGCGCCGGCCAGGACCTCGCCGACCGCGCCACCAAGCCGGGCGAGGCGCCGCCCGACCTCGGCCAGACGATCGAGACCTGGTACAACCCACTGGTACGCCGCCTGCGCGGTCTGGCTCTCCCGGTGATCGCCGCGGTCAACGGCATCGCCGCCGGGGCCGGTGCCAACCTGGCGCTCGCCGGCGATATCGTGATCGCCGGCCGTTCGGCCAAATTCGGTCAGGCCTTCTGCAAGGTCGGCCTGCTGCCCGATTGCGGCGGCACTTGGATCCTGCCGCGCCTGGTCGGCCAGGCCCGGGCTGCCGGCCTGGCGCTCACCGGCGACATTCTGCCGGCGGAAACGGCGCTCGCCTGGGGCCTGATCTGGAAGGTGGTCGACGACGACAAGCTGCTCGACGAAGCGCAAGGTCTGGCCCGCCACCTGGCGACCCAGCCGACCCGGGCGCTCGCCGCCATCAAACAGGCGCTTCAGGTCTCCTCCAGTCACACGCTCGACCAACAGCTCGATCTCGAACGCGATCTCCAGCAGGCGCTCGGCCGGACCGAGGATTACCGCGAAGGGATCGACGCCTTTCTGAACAAGCGCCCGGCGCAGTTCAAGGGCCGCTGACGGTGACCGCACAGGACCTGGCCTGGGCCTGCGCCCGGGCCATGTACGACCGCGACCCGACCTCCCGCGCCCTCGGCATGGCGATCGAGGACATGGGCCCGGGCACGGCGCGCCTCACCATGGCGGTGACCGGGGCGATGGCGAACGGCCATGGCTCGGCCCATGGCGGCATGATCTTCGCGCTCGCCGATAGCGCCTTCGCCTTCGCCTGCAATTCGCGGAATGTCACCACGGTCGGGCAGAGCTGCACGATCACCTATCTCGCCCCCGCCCGGGTCGGTGAGACCCTGGCCGCGACCGCGACGGAAACCGCACTGGTCGGCCGGAACGGCATCTACGACGTGACCGTGACCGGCGCCGACGGCCGCATGGTCGCGACCTTCCGCGGCCAGTCCGCCGCTCTCAAGACCCCGATCATCACCGAGGAAACTCCATGACCGAAGCCTATATCTGCGGTGGCGTCCGGACCCCGATCGGCCGCTACGGCGGCAGCCTGTCGGGCGTGCGGGCCGACGATCTGGCGGCCCTGCCGATCCGCGAGCTGATCGCCCGCCACCCCGGCGTCGACTGGGCGGCGCTGGACGATGTCGTGCTCGGCTGCGCCAACCAGGCGGGGGAGGACAACCGCAACGTCGCCCGCATGGCCGCCCTGCTGGCCGGCCTCGGCGAGACGGCGCCGGGCACGACCGTGAACCGGCTGTGCGGTTCCGGCCTTGACGCTGTCGCCATCGCCGCCCGCGCGATCAAGGCGGGCGAAGGCGAATTCTTCATCGCTGGCGGGGTCGAGAGCATGAGCCGCGCGCCCTTCGTCATGCCTAAGGCCAGCGCCGCCTTCTCCCGCGATAGCGCGGTCTACGACACGACGATCGGCTGGCGCTTCGTGAACAAGCTGCTCGAACGTCAGTTCGGGATCGATTCGATGCCCGAGACGGCCGAGAATGTCGCCGCCGATTTCGCCGTCTCCCGTGCCGACCAGGATGCCTTCGCCCTTCGCTCGCAGCAACGTGCCGGCGCCGCCATGGCTTCCGGCCGTTTCGCGCGCGAAATCGTCCCGGTCACCCTGCCCGGCCGCAAGGGGGTGCCCACCGTCGTGACGGAGGACGAACACCCGCGTCCCGGGACCAGCGCCGAAACTCTGGCCAAGCTGCCGACGCCGTTTCGGGCGAATGGCAGCGTCACCGCCGGTAATGCCTCCGGTGTCAACGACGGCGCCGCGGCGCTGATCGTCGCCTCGGCCGCGGCGGCCGCGCGTTACGGGCTGACGCCCCTGGCCCGGGTCGTCGGCGCCGCCACGGCGGGCGTCGCCCCCCGCATCATGGGGATCGGCCCGGCACCCGCGACCCTGAAGCTGCTGGCGCGGCTCGGTCTCGGCATCGGCGACATCGATCTCGTCGAACTCAACGAAGCCTTCGCCGCCCAGGGCCTCGCGGTGCTCCGCCAGCTCGGCTTGGCCGACGATGCCGATCACGTCAATCCGAACGGCGGCGCCATCGCCCTCGGCCATCCGCTCGGCATGAGCGGGGCGCGGCTGGCGCTGACCGCGGCGATCGAACTCGACCTGCGGCAGGCGAAGCGGGCCCTCTGCACCATGTGCATCGGCGTCGGCCAGGGTATCGCCATGGTGATCGAGCGGGTGTAACCGCTTCATTCCCGAAGAAGATCGGGCCACCCCTCCGGGGGTGGCCCTTTCGTTTGCGCTCGGATCAAAAAAGAGGGGCAGCGAGGTTTTGGCCTTGCTGCCCCCGAGTAGCCTGGGGGGAGCCCAGGGGAAAGGGTGTCCGGGGCGGTTTTGGGCCGCCCCGGAGGTTGTGTCACTTGTAGTCGCGGAGCTGGTCGACGTCGAAGAGGCTGGGGGTCGGGTTCTTGTCGAGTTCCTGCCAGCGGGAGTCCATGGTGAGCCAGGTC
>JAYSCC010000085.1:0-8850 GCA_041915065.1 Zavarzinia sp. | reverse complement strand
GAGGCCATGGGCGAGGCGCGGCGCCGGTCCGAAGGCCGCCCAGGCGGCGAAGGCGGCGAGCGCGATGGCGATCACCACCGGCACGAACCAGCCCGCCACCTGGTCGGCCAGGCGCTGGATCGGCGCCCGGGAACGCTGGGCCTCCGCCACCATATGGACGATCTGCGACAGCATGGTGTCGCGGCCGACCCGCCCCGCCCGCATCACGAAGCCGCCGGTACCGTTCAGCGTGCCGCCGATCAAGGCGTCGCCCACCGCCTTTCCGACCGGCAGGGATTCGCCGGTGATCATCGATTCGTCGACCGAGCTCCGCCCTTCGACCAGTTCGCCGTCGACCGGCACCTTCTCGCCCGGGCGGACGCGCAGGCGGTCGCCGACCGCGACTAGGTCGAGGGCGACATCCGCCTCCGTGCCGTCGTCGCCGAGCCGGCGTGCCGTCTTCGGGGCGAGGTCGAGCAGGGCGCGGATGGCGCCGCCGGTCTGCTCGCGCGCCCGCAACTCCAGCACCTGGCCGAGCAGGACGAGCACGGTGATCACCGCCGCCGCCTCGAAATAGATCGCGACCGAGCCGTCGGCGGCGCGGAACGTGTCGGGGAACACGCCCGGCGCCGCGGTGGCGACGACGCTGTAGAGCCAGGCGACCCCCGTCCCCATCGCGATCAGGGTGAACATGTTGAGGCTGCGCCCGGCGACGGAGGCGGCGGCGCGCCGGAAGAAGGGCGCGCCGGCCCAGAGCACGACCGGCGTCGCCAGTACCAATTGCAGCCAGTTCGAGGCCTGCGCGCCGAGCAGCATGTGGAGCTTGGTGAGATGTCCGCCCATCTCGAGCGCGAGCACCGGCAAGCTCAGGACCAGGCCGATCCAGAAGCGCCGGGTCATGTCGCGGCGCTCCGGGCTCGGTCCCGTTTCCGCCGTGGCGACCAGGGGTTCGAGCGCCATGCCGCAGATCGGGCAGGCCCCCGGTGCGTTCCGCCGGATCTGCGGGTGCATCGGGCATGTATAGACCGTGCCCGTCGCCGGGCGCGCGGGGGCGGGGTGCGCGTGCGGCCCGCCGGCGTGATGGTGGGCGTGATGGTGGGCGGCGTGCGGATCGTCAGCCATGGGCGGAACCCTCCGGGTGGGACGTGGTGGACGGGCCGCGGCCGAGGCGCGGCAGGAAGGCGGGAACGGCGGCGGCATAGGCGTCCCAGGCGGAACCATGGGTATCACGCGATGCTGCCTCTTCCCGCCGGGCGAGCCGGACATAGACCCAGACCAGCACCGGGAACATCACGAGTGTCGGCAAGGTCGGCCATTGCAGCAGGAAGCCCGCCATGATGACGACGAAGGCATCGTATTGCGGGTGGCGGACCCGGGCATAGGGGCCGCCGGTGGCCAGGCGATGGGCGCGCTGGGCCGCGTGCAGCACGTGCCAGCTCGCAGCCAGCAGCCAGAAGCCGGCCAGGATCAGGAGGTTGCTCAAGATGTGCAGCAGCCTGAAATGCGGGTCGCCGCCCGCCCCGAGCATGAGCTCGGGCAGGTGGCCGGCGTCGTGCGACCAGAGGTCGACGCCCGGGAAGCGGCGCCCGAGCCAGCCCGAGAGCAGGTAGATGGTGAGCGGGAAGCCGTACATCTCGGTGAACAGCGCGATCACGAAGGCGGAGAAGGGACCGAGCGAGCGCCAGTCGCGCCGGCTGCCCACCTTGGTGAAACTCGCCGCGAACAGGATGAAGACGGCGGCATTGACGATCACCAGGCTCCACAGGCCATAGGCGGGGCTGTCAGGCATCGGGGGCCTCCGTCGATTTCGGGGCGGGGCTGTCGGCGCCGGGGTGGCGGCCATGGTGGCCGTGGCCGTGGTGCATGAAAAGATGCATCAGCGGGCAGGCCAGCAGGAACAGCCAGGGCAGCAGGCCGAGGAGGTGCAGCCTGTGTTCATAGGCGATCAGTACCGCCGCGATCGCCGCGAAGGCGATGAAGACGGTGCGGCTATAGGCGCTCCAGGAGGACGGAGCGGGCGAAGGCGTATCCATTTCGTCACCTCGTGTGGACGGATCGGGGAGGGGGCCTGAGGCCCCCTCGTTGAAGTTCCCTGCCGGGATCAGCCGATGTCCGCATAGGCGACATAGGTCATCATGCCGCTCGCCATGTGGTAGAGGTGGTGACAGTGGAACGGCCAACGGCCGGGATTGTCGGCATCGAAAGCCAGGGTGACGCGCGCCGCCGGCGGCACCAGTACGGTATCGCGGACGGCGCCGACCAGCCTCTTGCCGCCGATCCCGACCACCTGGAAATGATGACCGTGCAGGTGCATCGGATGCGCCATCGGGGTCGCATTGTGCAGCACGACCTCGATCCGCTCACCCCGCTTCACATGAAGTCCGTCGCCGCCGTCGATCCGCCAGTCGTAGCCGGCCATGGCACCGGCCAGCGTCAGTTCGACCTTGCGGTCCGCCGGTCGGACGGCGAGGGGGCGGCGCGGCCGCAACCGCCGTTCGAGATCGAGGCCGAGGACGGGACCGTCGCTCTCGCCGAGGCCGGCCAGCCGGGCGATGGTGGCGCCGGCCGAGGCGAGCACGATGCCGGTCCGTTCGCGCGCCCCTTCGCGGCGCGCCAGGATCGGGAAGGCGCCGCCCGCCGCCGGCATCTCCAAGCGGATGTCGAGGCGCTGGCCCATGGCGATGGGGAAGGAGGTGCCCGGCACCGGCTCGACCTCCTGGCCGTCGACCGCGATCAGCGCGCCGGAAATGCGGCCGGTATCGATCGTGAAGGCGGTCGCGGTGGCGCCGTTGATGATGCGCAGGCGAACGCGGCCGCCCTTCTCGGCCCGCACCACCTCGGGATCGTCCAGCGTCCGGTCGTTGGCCAGGTAGGCGTCGTAGTCGATGTCGTTCAGGTCCGGTGCCGCCCCCGCCGTCGGCGTCGCGCCCGCGCCATGGGAATGAGGGTCCGTGCCCTGGGAGCCGGAACCCTGGGAACCCATGCCCTGGGAACCCATGACCTGGCCGCCCATCTGGCCCATGCCCGGCATCATGTGGTCCATCATGCCCGGCATGGCACCCTGGCCCATGCCGCCCATGCCGCCGGAGGCGCCACCGCCCATGCCGGGCATGCCGCCCATCGCCCCGCCATCGCCCATCGCCCCACCAGAGCCCATCGCCATGCCGGGCATGATGCCCTGCTTCAGGCGGGCGAGCAGTTCCTCGGGCGGGGTGAAGGAGAAGTCGTGGAGCAGGATCACCACCTCCTGCTCGTCCCGCTTCAGGTCGTCGGCGGTGCGCACGATCAGCGGTGCCGCCAGCAGGTTCTGTTCCTGCAGGGTATGGGCATGCATCCAATGGGTGCCGCCGGGGCCGGCCGGGAAGCCGTAGTGGCGGCTCTCGCCCGCCGGCAGCAGGGCGGCCGGATTGTCGGGTACGCCGTCCTGCGCCCAGGGCGGCGTCAGCCCGTGCCAATGGATCAGGGTGGCGGCGTCGGCCGCATTGGCGAGTTCGAGGTCGAGCGCGGTGCCGGCCTCCAGGGTCAGCCCCGGGGTGCCGTCCGGCTGGCGGAGACCGAAGACGCGGGCCGGCTTGCCGGCGACTTCGATGGTGCGGCTGGCGACCGCGAGGCGGCGGGGCGCAGCGGGCCCGCCCTGGGCGCGGCCGGCGAGGGGATGGAGCAGGGTGGCGGTGCCGAGGGCGGCGGCGCCGGTCATCAGGCGGTTCAGGAAATCGCGACGGTTCATGGCAATAGTCTCGCATGCCGCCCGGTCTGGCCGGGCAAAGGGGGCCGTGGCGCATGGGGAATGCGCGCGAAGGGGCCGGGCGCCGCCCGCGGGGGCGAGGGGGCCGGTCCGTCAGGCGGGCAGGCGAGGGGGGCCGAGGGTCGGCGGCAGATTCAGGCCGCGGCCGGCCTGGTCGTGCAGGGCGAAAGTGGTGCCGGTGACCGTGGCGCCGGGAGCCGCCCCGGTTGTACCGGGCGCGAACAGGGGCACGCTGCAGGAGGCCGTACCGCAGCAAGCCTTGTCGAGCATGTCGTGGTGGGCGCCGCCCTGATGGGGGGCGGTGACAACCTCCATCGCGGTGACGGGACGGCGGCCGTGGCCGTCGCAGGGGGCAGCGCGCAGGCCGGCCACCGGCACGAGCAGCAGGGCGAGGGCGATCAGGATCGCCCACCACGCCTCCACCCGGCCCAACCGGTACCCGTCCATGCCCATCGACCGCTCCGCTGTCCCGGCCGCGAGGCCGGCGACTTCCATCGTCAGGCCGTCAGCCTGCACGTCCCGTATCGGCGTGCCTTTGATGCAGGTCAAGGGCTGGAGAGAAGTCTCCCCGATGCCGGCTTGAGAAGATCGGAAAACCTGATCCAATGGGGCGCCGCGAGGCGCAGGACGGGAGAATCGGGGTGATGCGGCGGGGGATTCCGGCCGGCGTCTGGGCGCTGGGTTTCGTTTCGATGCTGATGGACATTTCTTCGGAGATGATCCACGCCCTGTTGCCGGTCTATATGGTCACGGTGCTCGGGACCTCGACCTTCGCGGTCGGCGTGATCGAAGGGGTTGCCGAGGCTACCGCCTCGATCACCAAAATCTTCTCCGGTGCGCTCAGCGACTGGCTCGGCCGGCGCAAGCTGCTCGCCGCCCTCGGCTATGGCCTGGCGGCGGTCACCAAGCCGGTCTTTCCGCTGGCCGGATCGCTCGGCTGGCTGGTCGCCGCCCGCTTCGTCGACCGGGTCGGCAAGGGCATCCGGGGCGCGCCGCGCGATGCCCTGGTCGCCGACCTGGCACCGCCGGCGCTGCGGGGGGCCAGCTTCGGGCTGCGCCAGTCGCTCGACACCGTCGGCGCCTTCGCCGGTCCGCTGCTGGCGATCGGCCTGATGGCCCTGACCGGGGACCAGTTCAAGGCGGTGTTCTGGGTCGCCGTCGTTCCCGCCGTCCTCTCGGTCGTGGTGATGGTGGTCGCGGTCCGGGAACCCGCCCGGCCGCCCGTGGCGGGCCGCGTCCGCATGCCGCTTCGCCGCGCCGAACTGGCCAGGCTCGAACCGGCCTACTGGCGCGTAGTCGCGGTCGCCACGCTCTTCACCCTGGCCCGTTTCAGCGAAGCCTTCCTGGTGCTGCGGGCACAGTCGGTCGGCCTGCCGCCCGCCCTGGTGCCTGCCGTCATGGTGGTCATGAGCCTCGCCTATGCGCTCTCGGCCTATCCGGTCGGTATCGTCTCCGACCGCATGGACCGGACGGTGATCCTGCGGGCCGGGCTTCTCCTGCTGGTCGCGGCCGATCTCGTCCTCGCCTTCGCGGGGGGCATCGTGGCGCTCGGCGTCGGTGTCGCCCTCTGGGGCCTGCACATGGGCTTCACCCAGGGCCTGCTGGCGACGCTGGTCGCCGACACGGCCCCGGCCGAGCTGCGGGGGACCGCCTTCGGCTTGTTCAATCTGGTCACCGGCCTTGCCCTGCTGTTCGCCAGTCTCCTGGCCGGCGCGCTCTGGGACATCGCTGGGCCGCAGGGCACCTTCCTCGCCGGTGCCGGCTTCGCCGCGCTGACCGTGCTCGGCCTCACGGCGATCCGCCGGCGGCCGAAGGGGTGACGGCGCTAGGGGGCCGCCTCCGTCGTGGGGGCCGTCCAGGGATCGACGTGGGTCATCAGGCTCAGGACGCGGTGACGCTGCAGGATGCGTCGCCTCGCCTCGACCGCGATCCGGTGGCCGGCTTCGACGGTGAGGGTGGCATCGATCTCGACATGGGCGTCGACCACGATCATGTCCCCCATCTTGCGGGTATGTACATCGTGGACGCCCCGGACTCCGGGGGTTTCGGCAAGGGTGCGGCGGATGGCGGCGACCTCGGCGTCGTCGGCTGCGCGGTCCATCAGGTCGTGCAACGCGTCCCAGCCGAAGCTCCAGCCCATCTTCACCACCATGAGGCCGACGATCAGTGCCGCCAGGGGATCGAGGATCGGATAGCCCGCCAGATTGCCGACGATGCCGACCCCGACCACCAGCGACGACGCCGCGTCGGACCGAGCGTGCCAGGCATTGGCCACCAGCATGCTCGACTTGACCCGCTTGGCGACCGCCAGCATGTAGCGGAACAGGGTTTCCTTGGCCGCCAGGGCACCGATCGCGACCCAGAGCGCCACGACATGGACCTGTGGCACGCTCTCCGGCGCGTCGAGCTTCAGGACGGCCGACCACAGCATGCCGAGGCCGACCGCCAACAGCAGTGCACCGAGCACCAGTGAAGCTGCCGTCTCGAAGCGCTGGTGACCATAGGGATGGCGTTCGTCCGGCGCCTTACGGGCGTGATGACCGGCGAACAGCACCACGAAGTCTGCCACGAGGTCGGAGAGCGAATGAATGCCGTCGGCGATCAGCCCTTGGGATTTCGACAGGATGCCGACGACGACCTGGATGACGGTCAGGCCGATGTTGACGGCGACGCTGGTCCAGGTGCTGCGCGAGGCCGCCGCCGCCCGTTCCGCCGGCGTGTGCCCGGTGTCTTCCGTATCGTCGACGAATTCGTCTGCCCGCATCTTCCGTTTCTCGCTTTCCTGGCCGATACCCCGGGGCCGGCGGCCGGCCCCGGGGTGGTCTGTTCTTACTTCGCTGCGCGCAGCTTGTCTGCCGCTGCCTTGTAGGCTTCGTAGTGGTCGCCCTCGTCGGCCGCGATCTGGCGGAACAGGTCGGCCACCTTCTTGTCGCCGGCGGCTTCCGCCTGCTGTGCGAACTCGACATACATCTTGGTGTTCTCGTAATGCTCGCCAGCCGCGGCGTCGAGCAGGTTGGCCTGGTCGGTGCCGACCAGGCCGAGGGCGTCGGCCTCGCGGGCGTAATGCTCGTTCGCTTCGACGTTGGCGTTCTCGTCGAACAACTTGGCGACATCGGCGAGGCCGGCCTTGCGGGCATGTTCCGCATAGGCGAGGTATTTCAGGTTGGCGAAGGCCTCGCCATGCATGGCGGCTTCGAGGTTCTTCTTGGTCTGCGCGTTGAGGCCTTCCGCGGCGGCGGCCGGCAGCGTGGCGACGGCGGCGCCGGTGGCGAGGCCGGCAACAAGAAGGCCGGCGGCAATAGCAATTCTCATAATCATTCCTCCTGAACAACTCCCGGACCCGAGGCGGGAGGCGAGGCGAGGATCGAAGCCCGCTCTGACAAAATCCTGACGACGGCGGCCTGTTCCTCTTCGCTTTCGCGTATCGTCGTCGTCAGGATTTTGTCAGCACGGGCGGATACCAGTGGCGTCGTCGTCACATCACTTCCCATGACAGGAATCGACATGTTCGATCTGCGTATCCTCCTCGGTGCCATCGTCGTCGCCGGCAGCCTTCCCGTCGGCACGGCCTTCGCCAGCCCCACCTGCACGACCGAGCCCGAATCGAAATGGCTGAGCGAAGATGCGATGAAGGCCAAGATTGCCGAACTGGGCTTCAAGGACGTCAAGGTCTTCAAGAAGACCCACAGCGGCTGCTATGAAATCTACGGCCATACGGCGGACGGCAAGAAGGCTGAGGTTTACTTCAACCCGGTCACCGGCGAAATCGTTGAGAAGAACGTCGACTGATGACCACACGGGACGAGAGGCCGCAGGTACCGGTCTGGGATCCCTTCGTCCGGCTTTTCCACTGGTCGGTGGTGACCGGGGTGGTCCTCGATTATTTCCTGCTCGATACCGGCAAGCCGGCGCACCGCTATGTCGGCTACGGTGTCGCCGGCCTGCTCGCGCTCCGCATCGTCTGGGGTTTCGCCGGCAGCCGGCATGCTCGCTTCGCCGATTTCGTCGTGCGGCCCGGGGCGGTGTTCGCCCATCTGCGGGCCGCCGTCGGCGGCCGGGACCGGCGTCATCTCGGCCACAATCCGGCCGGCGGGGCGATGATCCTGGTCCTGATGGCGCTGATCGCCACGCTATCGCTCACCGGTTGGATGCAGGGGCTCGACGCTCTCTGGGGCGCCGAATGGCTGCAGGAAACGCATACCCTGGCTGCCGATGCGCTGGTCGTCCTGGCCGCGGTCCATGTGATAGCTGCTGTGGCGGAAAGCCTGCGGCACCGGGAGAACCTGGTGCTCGCCATGGTGACGGGGCGAAAGCGCGCCGCCGCCGAAGGAGATGTCGACCATGCGGATCCTGCTAGTCGAGGATAACGAGCGCCTGGCCGCCCTGGTCGTCGACGGCCTCGACGCCGAGGGTTTCGTCGTCGACCGGGTGGCGACGCTGGAGGACGCCCGCGAACTGGCGACGCTCGCCGGCTACGACCTCGTCCTGCTCGACCTCGGCCTGCCGGACGGCGACGGCATCGATTTTGTGCGCCTCCTGCGCCGGCGCCGGGCGGCCTGTCCGATCCTGATCCTGACCGCCCGCGGCGGCCTGGACGACCGGGTTGCGGGCCTCGATTCGGGGGCGGACGACTATCTGGTGAAACCCTTCGAGATGCGCGAGCTGGCTGCACGCTGCCGGACCCTGCTGCGCCGCCCCGGTGCCTGCCTCGGCACCACGCTCAAGGTCGGCAATGTCGCCTTCGACAGCGTCACGCGGGAAGTCTCGGCCGCTGGCCGTCCGATCCGCCTGTCGCCCAAGGAGACAGGTCTGCTCGAATGCCTGATGCGGCGGGCGGGCCATGTCGTCGCCAAGGCGAGCCTCGAGGAAGCGCTCTACGCCCAGGAAGCGGACGTAACGCAGAACGCCCTCGAAGCCGTGGTCTCGCGCCTGCGGCGCCGTCTGGCGGAAGGGAAGGCGGCCGTCACCCTGCATACCGCCCATGGCATCGGCTACATCCTGACGCCCTCGGCCGAGCCCCGGCCCTGATCATGGCGGAGAAGACGGCGGGCCGGCCCCGGACCCTGTTCTTCAAGCTGTCGCTACGCCTTGCCGGTGTCGGCGCCGCCTTCCTCGCGGTGCAGCTC
>JAYSCC010000084.1:0-9030 GCA_041915065.1 Zavarzinia sp. | reverse complement strand
TCACCGGCGGAAGACTGCCGCTCTGGAACACGCGCTCGGGAAACACGGGATGGGCGACCAGGTCGACCCCCGGCAGGGCGCGGCGCAGTTCGACCAGGCTGCGCGGCATGTGATAGGCGGCGGTGAAAACACGGAGCGAGGTCATGCCGTGGCTGCGGGCCCAGGCGGCCGCCTCCTCCGCATTGCCGATCGTGTTGCGGGCTCGGTAGCCGAGGTCGACGCAGCATTGGAACAGGGCGTCGGGCACGACGGCCATCCGTTCGCGGATGTCGACCGGCTGGGTATCGGTGGAAACGCCCGAAACCAGCAGCCGCCCGGCCCGGCCGTCGGCCAGCAGGGCGGCCGCCTCGTCCAGCCGGAGTGCCCCGCCGGTCAGCACCACGATGCCGTCAGTGCGCCGCTCGGGCTCCGCCACCTCGGTCGGGATCCGGCCGAGGAACCAGAGATAGGCCCCGAGCAGGAAGCACAGGATCAGGAACAGCAGGCGCAGGCTGCGCATGGCCCTAGACCATCCGGCGCATCGCCCGGCCGACCGTGATTCCCGCCGTCACCGTGGTCAGGGCGGCGACCACGGCAGGAATCAGGGCGAGCGGCACGAGGCCGAGCAGGAAATCGTCGAGCGCCGGCAGAAAGGGCGAGTCGAGGCTGCCGGCGAAGAGGATCAGGCCATAGATCACGAGCCCGGCGACGGCGACGCCAGCCAAGCCGCCGAGACCGCCGAGGATCAAGAAATAGCGCTGGAATTCGCGCGCCACCACCTGCTCGCGGGCGCCGATCTGATGCACGATCTCGATGATCGGATGATGGGTGGCGAGCCCCGCCCTTGTCGCGAAGACGACCACCGCGACCAGGCAGAAGGCGACCAGGCCGACCACCGAATAGGCACCCAGCTCGACCGCGCCGGCGACATCGGCGATCTCGTCCATGCTGTCGACCGCGGCCTCGACCCGGGCGCCCTTGACCAGGCCCTGGAGCTTGCCCGCCAGGGCCGCGGCGTCGAGCTTGGTGCCCGGGGTCGCCACGATGTCGATCAGCACCGGCAGGGGCAGGTCGCCGACCGAGGTGCCACGGCCGAGCCAGGGCTCGAGCAGGCGCTGCATGGTCGGCGCCGGTACCACTTCGGCCGCGATCACGCCTTCCGTCTCGGCCAGGAGGTCGACCACCTTGGCCACCGTCTCGTCGTCGACAGCACCGGCCTCGGCGGTCGGCAGTTCGACCGTATAGCGCCCGGCCAGTTCGGTCTGGAAACTGTCGAGCGAGCGGTCGATGCCGATCGCGGCCGCCGCGGCCAGTGTCAGCAGCATCACCATGACGGCGATGATGGCCGGCACCAGGCGGTTGGACAGCGCCCCTTCGGGCAGCAGGCGGAGACGGCCGGAACGCATCACGAAGTAGACCTCAGAACAGACCGCCGGGCCGGTTGACCACCAGCTCGCCGCGCAGCAGGCGCATCACGGGCGCGCGGTGGCGTTCCATCATGGCGACGTCGTGGGTCGCGATCAGGATGGTGGTACCGATCCGGTTGAGCTCGAGAAAGAGATGCATCAGGCGGTCGCCCATGTCGGGATCGACACTGCCGGTCGGCTCGTCGGCGAGCAACAGGCGGGGCCTGGCGATCACGGCCCGGGCGATCGCCACCCGCTGCTGCTCCCCGCCCGACAGTTCGGGCGGCGTCGCGGCGATCTTGTCGGCCAGGCCGACCCAGCTCAGCAACTCCTCGACATGGGCGTCGACTTCATCCGGCGGGCTGCCGGCGATGCGCATGGGCAGGGCCACGTTGTCGAACACCGACATGTGATCGATCAGGCGGAAATCCTGGTAGACCACACCGATCTGGCGGCGCAGCTCGGGCAGGCCCGGACGCGGCAGGCGCGAAATATCCTTGCCCAGCAACTCGACCATGCCGCGCGAGGGCCGATGGGCCAGGAACATCAGCTTCAGAAGCGAAGACTTGCCGGCGCCGCTCGCCCCGGTCAGATAGGTGAAGGAGCCGCGGGGCAATTCAAACGAGATGTCGCGCAGCACTTCCTGGCCGATGCCATAGCGCATACCGACGTTGTCGAAGCGAACCATGCCTGCCGCCTGCCATGCCTGCCCCTGATCGTGGGCCTGCCCCTGATCGTGCGAACCGGCACCATGGCACGAAGCGTGCCGCCAGGCCAACCCCCTCGACAGCGTGGCCGGAAGCGCCGATCCTGCTGCGCATCACGCCAATTGTTGGCACCATGGGCCGAGGTCGCCTATAAACGCCGCTGACCCTTTCGGTGAACCCCCCGGTATGATCCTCACCTGCCCCTCCTGCAACACGCGCTATCTGCTTCCGCCCGCCGCCCTGACGACGGCCGGGCGTGACGTGCGCTGTGCCCGGTGCGGTCATATCTGGTTCCAGGCGCCGCCGGCCGACCTGCCCCGCACCCTGGACCTGACCGAACCGGCGCCGGACGACAGTGCCGGCGCGGCCGAACCGATCGCCCCTGTGCGCAACCTGCCCGCCCCGGCCAAGCCGCAGCGGCGGAGCGGCCCGTTCGGCTGGCTGATCTTCCTCCTGGTACTGGCGGGCGGACTCGGCGCCGCCGGCCTCTACCGCGACCAGATCGTCGAAGCCTGGCCGCCGGCGGGCAAGCTCTACGAGCTGGTCGGCCTGCCGGTCGCCGCCTATGGCCTCTCCCTCTCCGCCCCGGCGAGCGAACGCTCGAACGAGGGCGGGGCCGAGATCCTGACCGTCTCCGGCACCATCCACTCGACCCTCGAGGGCGAACGTCCGGTGCCGCCGCTCTGGGTCGCATTGGTCGACAACCAGGGCCGCGTGCTGCGCCGGGAACGGGCGACCGCCGAACCCAACGTGATCCCGGCCGGCGGCGAAGCCGGCTACAAGGTGCGCTTCGCCGCCCCACCTACCGAGGCGACCCGCGTCGCCGTGACCTTCGGGGAGAATCCATGACCAGGCCCATCCCGCCCGGGAAGTCCGTGCGTACCCTGTTCGACGCCGAAACGATCGACGCCCGCACCAAGGAATTGGCGCGCGAGATCGTCGCCGCGCTGGGCACCGAGTTCGTCTGCGT
This sequence comes from Zavarzinia sp., assembly GCA_041915065.1. Classification (GTDB taxonomy): domain Bacteria; phylum Pseudomonadota; class Alphaproteobacteria; order Zavarziniales; family Zavarziniaceae; genus Zavarzinia. The sequence goes on along the minus strand of JAYSCC010000084.1, from coordinate 5,968 downwards.
GCCGGTCCTGAAGGGCAGCTTCATGTTCGCGGCCGACCTTCTGCGCGCGCTGCACGCCGAAGGCGCGCAGGTCGAGGTCGACTTCGTGATCCTGTCGTCCTACGGCAACAACACGATCAGCTCGGGCCAAGTCACCGTCCAGCGCGATATCTCGATCATCGTGCGCGACAAGAAGGTGCTGATCATCGACGACATCCTGGAGTCCGGCCGCACCCTCTCCTTTGCCAAGGACCTGATGGCAGCGCGCGGCGCCTCGGTGACGCTCTGCGTCCTCCTGGACAAGCCGAAGCGGCGTGAAAACAACCTCTCGGCCGATTTCGTCGGCTTCGAATGCCCCGAGCGCTTCGTGGTCGGCTACGGCATGGACGTCGCCAACTGCTTCCGCGAACTACCCTTCATCGGCGTCGTCGACGACTGAGCGGAAAGAGGCGGCGGCAATGGCCCGGATCCTGGTCGCCGAGGACGAGCCGGCCGTCGCCCAATTCATTCAGCGCGCGCTGCGCGGTGCCGGCCACGAGGTCACCCTGGCGGCCGATGGCGGCATCGCCTATCTCGAAGCGCAGCGAAACCGCTTCGACCTCCTGCTGGCCGATATCCAGATGCCGGTGATGGACGGTATCGCCCTCGCCCTCGCGATCGGCGCCGAGCGGCCGGAAATGCCGATCCTGCTCATGACCGGCTATGCCGCCGAATACGAAAGAGCGGCGGATTTCGCCGATTTCGTCGCCGGCCTGCTGCTCAAGCCCTTCTCCCTCGCCGACCTGCTCGCCGCCATCGAGAAGGCGCTGCGGCCCTGAAGACTCGAGCGTCGCCGCATCCGGTCCTGTGGTAGTCTGATCCGTCCCCTGGCGGACCACGGGTGATCGCGATGTTGGAAACGGACAGAATGTTCGCCGGCTCGATCCCGGAAAACTACGACCGCTACATGGTGCCGTTGATTTTCGAGCCCTTCGCCGCCCATGTCGCGGAACGGGCGTCCGGTCTGTCGCCGCGGGCGGTGCTGGAGACAGCGGCGGGTACCGGTGTTGTGACCCGCGCCCTGGCGCCTCGTCTGGCCCCCGACGCCCGCTATACCGTGACCGACCTCAACCAGCCGATGCTGGATTACGCCACGGCCCGGCAGGCCCCGGACAGCCGCCTCGACTGGCGCCAAGCCGATGCCCTGGCCCTGCCCTTCGGGGCTGCGGCCTTCGACCTCGTCTGCTGCCAGTTCGGCGCCATGTTTTTCCCCGACCGCGTCGCCGCCTACCGCGAGGCCAAGCGGGTCCTGAAGCGCGGCGGGCATTTCCTGCTCAGCGTCTGGGACCGGATCGAGGAGAATGTCTTCGCGCATGACGTGACCAGCGCCCTCGCCCGGCTGTTCCCCCACGATCCGCCGCGCTTTCTGGCCCGCACGCCCCACGGCTACCACGACGCCGCACAGATCCGCGACGAGCTGGCGGCCGCCGGCTTCTCCCGCGTGACGATCGAAACCCGCGCCGCGCAGAGCCGCGCCCTGTCGCCCCGCCTGCCCGCCGTCGCTTATTGCCAGGGGACCCTGCTGCGGAACGAGATCGAGGCCCGGAAGGCCGGCAGCCTGCAAGCCGCGACCGACCATGCCGAAGCCGCGATCACGGAGCGCCACGGCAGCGGCGCCGTCGCCGCCAAGATCCAGGCCCACGTGATCCTGGCCGCGGTCTAGCGCCGCTATTCGCAGGGTGCCAGGGTCACCGCGCCTTCCGGCGCCAGGCCGGCGATCTCGCCGATTGTCCGGCACACCCCGGCGATACAGAGGCGATAATCCGGCACCAAGCCGGAACGGGCCAGGGTCAGGTGCCGCTGGGGCGCCAGGGCGGGGACATATTCCCAGGCATCGCCCCGGCGTACCGCATCTGCCGGCGGATCCATGCCGGCGCCGGAGCCCTGGACCCGGGCGGCGATCAGGTGCAGCCCGTCCGCCTCGACGTGCCAATCTTCCTGCCATTCGATCTTCTCGATCGAATGACGCCAGGACAGGGTGAAATCCGCGGTCTCCAGGCGCAGCACGAGCTGGCCGCCGAGCAGCAGGCAGAGGGCGAGGCTCATGCCGCCGCCCGCCGCGCGGCCCTGACCTGGAGTGCCACGAAGACGGCACCGAGGGCGAAGCCGATCTCGTCCGAGAAGGGCGTCGACAGCACGAGACCGATGGCGCCGCCGATCGCGATCGGCATCTGCCAGAGCGGCACCGGGGCGAAGCCGTAACCGATCGCGACCGTGCCCCAGAGGGCGATGGCGGTCAGCGCCCGAAACGCCGCATAGGTGATCGCCAGGGGATCGCCGGTCTGCGCCAGAAGCGCCGGGTCGTAGATCGCCATGAAGGGCACGACGTAGCCGGCGAGGGCGATCCTGGTGGCGATCAAGCCGATCTCCATATGCCCGGCCCGGGCGATCGAGGACGCCGCCAACGCCGCCAGGGCGACCGGCGGCGTCAGATCCGCCATGATGCCGAAATAGAAGCAGAACATGTGGGAGGCGAGCGGCGGCACCCCCATCTTCAGCAAGGCCGGTGCCGCGATCGAGCTGGTGATGATGTAATTGGGGATGGTCGGCAATCCAGTGCCCAGCACCAGGCAGGCGACCATGGTCAGCACCAGGGCGGCCAGCAGACTGCCGCCCGAGAGGGCGACAATCGATCCGGCCAGACTCGACGCGATGCCGGTCAGGGTGGTGACACCGATCAACACGCCGACCAGGGCGCAGGCGATGCCGACGCCAAGGGCGTTACGCGCCCCGTCCGCCAGGCTGCCAACGACGAGACCGACCGCCGAACGGGCACTGCGCAGGCTCAGCGCCGCCAAGCCGAGCATCAGGGTGAAGCCGACCGCCACCACCTCGGTCGCGATGCCGAGCCGAAGCACGAGGGCGAGCAGCAGGCCGAGCGAGACCCAGAACACCGCGCGCTGGGCATTGCCACCCAGCGCCGCCCGCGCCACCGCCTGGCCGAGGATCAGCGAGACCGTGGCGAAGAGCCCGACCACGCCGGCGAAGAGCGGCGTATAGCCGGAGAACAGCAGGGCGACCAAGGCGACCAGTGGCAGCAGCAGGTACCAGCCCTGGCGCAGTGCGCGCGTCGTGCTCGGGCATTCGTCGGCGTCGAGACCGCGCAGGTTTCGCTTGCCCGCTTCGAGATGGACCATCCAGAAGACCGAAGCGTAATAGAGGAAGGCCGGCACGATCGCCGCCTTGGCGATCTCGGCGTAAGCGACGCCCAGCGTCTCGGCCATGATGAAGGCGACCGCACCCATCACCGGCGGCATGATCTGCCCGCCCATGGAGGCGGTCGCCTCCACCGCGCCGGCGAAGGCCGGGCGATAACCGAAGCGCGCCATCAGGGGAATGGTGAACTGGCCGGTGGTCAGCACATTGGCGACGCCGGAGCCGTTGATCGTGCCCATCAGGCCCGACGAGATCACCGCGACCTTGGCCGGCCCGCCCTTGGCCCGCCCGACCAGGCCGAGCGCCATGTCGTTGAACAGCCGCACCATGCCGGCATGTTCGAGGAAGGCGCCGAACAGCACGAAGAGGAAGATATAGGTGGCCGAGACGAAGGTCGGCGTGCCGTAAATCCCCTCGGTGCCGAGATAGAGCTGGTCGATCACCTGGTCGAAGCCGAAGCCCCGATGCGCCAGGCCGAAGGGCAGCCAGGGCCCGAGCAGGGCATAGGGAATGAAGGCACCGCAGAGAATCGGCAAGGCGAGGCCCATGACCCGCCGCGACGCCTCGAAGATCAGAGCAATGGTCAGGCAGCCGACCACGATGTCGACCGTGTCCGGCTCGCCCGCGCGGAGGATCAGCTCGCGCTCGAACACCAGGTGATAGAGGCCGAGCACGAAGCCCGAACCGGCGAGACACCAGTCGTACCAGGGAATGCGCCGCGTCTCGCCCGGACGCGGCCGCAGGCCGAACAGCAGGAAGATCATGGCGAGCAGGAAGCCGACATGGATCGAGCGCAGCGACAGGCTGGAGATCGGGCTCGCCGTCGCGGTCCAGACCTGGAACAGCGAGAAGGCGATGCCGATGAGACTGACCGCACGGGCCGCGAAGGGTGCCAGGGCGACACCGCTCGCGGCCGGATTCTCGCGGTCGACGACGGCGGCCTGGCTCACGCCAGGCCCTTTTCCTTGAAGAAGCGCAAGGCGCCGGGATGGAGCGGCATCGGCCCCTTGGCGGCACTGGCCTCGAGCTTGATGCCCTTGGCCGCGGCATGAGCGGCGACCAGGGCATCGAGATTGTCGAACAGCGCCTTGGTCATGCCATAGGCGAGATCGTCCGCGACATCGGCATGGCTGACCAGGAGGTTGCGGATCGAGGCGGTGGGCACCGCCGCGTCCTGGCCGGTATAGGTGCCGGCCGGGATCTCGCCCGGCTGATAGGCGGCATCGCCGACCTTGGCCACGATCTCCGCCGGCACGGGGACCACGGTGATGGCGATCGAGGCCGCCAGATCCTTGATCGAGCCGACGCCGAGGCCGGCCGATTGCAGGGTGACGTCGATCTGGCGGTTCTTCATGAGATCGACGGATTCGGCGAAGGCCAGATATTCAACCTTGGCGAAATCACCGTAGGTCAGGCCGGCGGCGCCCAGGATGGCGCGGGCGTTCAGCTCGGTGCCCGACTTCGGCGCGCCGACCGAGATCCGCTTGCCCTTCAAATCGGCCAGGGTCTTGATGCCCGACTCGGCGCTGGCGACGATCTGGACATAGTTGCTGTAGATGCCGGCGATCAGGCGGAGCTTGTCGAGCTTGGCCTTGAAACCCGCGTCTTCGACGCCGGCGACCGCTTGGCTGGCGGCATCGGCGAGGGTGAAGCCGATCTCGCCCTGGCCCTTCTGCAGGAGGTTCAGATTCTCGACCGAGGCCTTGGTCGCCTGGACGCTGGTCTTGGTGCCGGCGACCGTCTTCTCGATCGCTGCCGCCAGGGCGACGCCGATCGGGTAATAGGCGCCGGAGGTGCCGCCGGTCAGGACATTGACGAACGTCTCGGCCTTGAGCTGCGGCGCCCCCATCAGGCCGAAGGCGGCGAGCCCCGCGCCTGCCGCCAGAATATCCCGCCGGTCGATCAGAATCGGGCGTGCCATCGCGAACCTCCCTTCGCCGGCACGTCTGTCGGTGCCGGTCCCCTGGTTGCTGGGTCCTGCGGCAAGCCGCCGCAGCCCGCTTCAGGGTGCGGCGCGCTCGCGGTCCTGTCCAGCCTTCAGAAGCGTTCGAGCAGGCGGCGGATATAGTCGAGTTCTTCGGGCGTCCGGCTGCGATCGCCGGCCCGGCGCTGCAATTCGTCGAGGATTTCGCGGACGCGTTTCGCCTCCGCCTCGGTCGGCACCTTGACCTCGTCGCCCGAGCCGTAGTCGCGCCCGGGCTTGGGCCGGCCGAGGGGATCGCGCTCGCCGCCCGGCTCGTTGCCGGCCGCCCCCTGGCCGCGCCGGGTTCCCAATTGCTGGGCCATCTGCTCGCCCAGGCTCTGCAAGCCTTCGCGCAAGGCCGACAGGGCCTCGCCCTGAGCCTGGGCCGCGGCACCGGGATCGTCGCCTTCGAGCGCCTGGCGGGCGCGGTCCATGGCCCGCTCCGCCTGGGTCAGCGATTCGGGCAGGGGCAGGCCGGCATCGCCGAGTTGGCGCAACAGGTCGCCCAATTGGCGCCGCAAGCCTTCCTGTTCCTGGGCCTGGCCGCCGAGACCGCCCGGCTGGCCCTGTTGACCGGCTTGGCCCCGGCCCGGGCGCTGCTGCTGGCCGTTGCCCTGGCGCTGCTGGCCCTGGGCACCCTGTTGATCGGCACCACCGTCCTGGCGGCGCTGCTGTTCGGCGAAGGACTGGTCGCGCAGCCTGCCCTGGTCGCGCAACATGCCGCCGAGCTGGTTCATGCCCTCGTTCAGGGCCTGGGTGGCGCCGTCCTGGGTCTGGCTCGGCATGGCCTGGAGGTTTTCCAGCATGTCGCGGAGGTCGGACAGCATCTTG
>JAYSCC010000083.1:0-9053 GCA_041915065.1 Zavarzinia sp. | reverse complement strand
AGATGTTCGACCACGCCGGAGGGCAGGCCGCCGGCCTCCCATTCACGGCCGAGGTCGCAGACCATCTGCTCGTAGCGGGCCGCCTGGACGAGTTCGGTCTCGTCCGCCTCTTCCGGTGCGAAGCCGAAGCCATAGGCGAAGAGGGGGATGGTCAGTTCGGGATGGTTGCCCGCGCAGTGGTAACACTCGCGGTTGTTTTCCATGGTGATCTTCCAATTGCCCTTCTCGATCAGGTCGGACTGGAAGGCGACTTTGCAATTGGGCAGGTCGTGGGGCGCCAGATAGGGCGTCATCACCTTGGCGACGGCATCGAAATCGTCCGGCGGATCATCGGCCAGGCAGACGAAGAGGAGCCCGGCGAGGGAGCGCAGGTGCACGGGCTTCAAGCCGTGGCAGGAACGGTCGAAGCCCTGCCCCATATGCTCGGCGAAGAGGAGCTTGCCGTCGAGCCCATAGGTCCATTGGTGATAGCGGCAGACCAGGTTGCCGACCGTCGCCTTTTCCCGGTCCACCAGCTTGGCGCCGCGGTGGCGGCAGACATTGTGGAAGGCGCGGATCTGCATGTCGTCGTCGCGCAGGATCAGCACCGGGCTCACGCCGATCTCGAGCGTGTAGCAGTCGCCCGGTTCCGGCACGTCCGGCTCGACGCCGACGAAGATCCAGTGCCGGCCGAAGATCAGGTCCATGTCGGCCGCGAAGACCTCGGGCGAAGTGTAGAACGGCGCCTCCAGGCTGTAGCCGGGCCGGCGGCGGGCGATCAGGGCATCGAGGGCGATCGGCTTCGGGCTCGGCATGGCGGACCTCGCGGTTTCAGTGATCGGAATTCTCGGCCTTTCTGGAACGCTTCATATTATCAACACCGACACTTATTTTTCAATTTGCGACATCACACCATTTCGGTGCCGGCGCAGGCGGCGCTGCGGAAAGCCTGGCGGGCATCGGTCGGCGTGAAGCCCATCTCGGCCTTGAACTGGCGCGAGAAATGGGCGCAATCCGAAAAGCCGGCTTCGAGCGCGATATCGGTCACCGACCGGCTCGTGGTGTCGAGCAGGAAGCGGGCGTAGCGTAGCCGGATGCCGCGGTAATAGGCCGCCGGCCGCTGGCCGAGGGCGGCGAGGAAGAGCCGTTCGAACTGGCGGGACGACAGTTTCAGGCGCTCCGCGATTTCGCCGATCGGCAGGGGACCCGCCAGATTCTGTTCCATCAGCAGAAGCGCGCGGCGCACCCGGTCGTCCACCGGGGCGTCGCCGATCGCCGGATGGGGCTGGGCGTCACTGCCGGCCCGCACCTTGTCGGTCAGCATGATCAGCCGCGCCTTCTGGGCGACGGCGCGGCCGATGTGGCGTTCGATCAGGAAGCTCGCCAGGTCGGCGACGCCGCTGCCGCCCGAACAGGTGATGCGGTCGCCGTCGACGACATAGAGGCGGTCGGCGATCGGGTGGTGATGGGGGAATTCGGCCAGGAAATCCTGGCAATGATACCAGGAGACGCAGCAGCGCCGCCCGGTCATCAGCCCGGCCCGCGCCAGCACGAAGGAACCGGTGCAGACGCCGACCAGGGTGACCCCGGCCTCCGCCGCCTGGCGCAGATAGGCGACGGTCTCGCCGTCGACCTGGGGCCCCGCGTGCAGGATGCCGCCCACCACGACGATATAGTCGAAGCGGCGCGGATCGGTCAGCGGGGCGGTGCGTGTCACCGCGACGCCGCAGCTCGCCCGCACGGGCTCCGCCCGGCTCGCCATGATCGACCAGCGGCAGCGGATGGGACGGGACAGGTCCCCCTCGTCCGCCGCCAACCGCAGGTGGTCGACGAAGAGCGAGAAGGCGGAGAGGGTGAAATTGTCGGCCAGCACGAAGCCGACGGACAGGGGCGGGCGGTTCGTCTCGGTCATGGTCAGCAGGCGGTGAAATTGACGGCCAGGCCGCCCTGCGAGGTTTCCTTGTATTTCGACTGCATGTCGGCCCCGGTCTGGCGCATGGTCGCGATCACCTGGTCGAGGGAGACGCGGTGGGTGCCGTCGCCGTGGAGCGCCAGGGAGGCGGCGGCGATCGCCTTCACGGCACCGAAGGCGTTCCGCTCGATGCAGGGGATCTGCACGAGGCCGGCGACCGGGTCGCAGGTCATCCCCAAGTGATGCTCCATGCCGATCTCGGCCGCATTCTCGAGCTGGGCATTGCTGCCACCGAGCGCTGCCGCAAGGCCCGCCGCCGCCATCGAGCAGGCGACGCCGACTTCGCCCTGGCAGCCCACTTCGGCGCCGGAGATCGAGGCATTCATCTTGAACAGGCCGCCCACTGCGGTCGCCGTGAGCAGGAAACGCTCGATGCCGGCCGGCGTCGCCCCCGGGCAATGGTCGCGGTAATAGCGGAGCACCGCGGGCAGCACGCCGGCCGCGCCATTGGTGGGCGCGGTGACCACCCGGCCGCCGGCCGCATTCTCCTCGTTCACCGCGATCGCATAGAGGCCGACATGGTCCATGGGCGCATGGGGCAGGGGATGGTTGTTCTCGGCGCTCAGCCGGGCGGCGAGGTCGGCGGCGCGGCGGCGCACGCGAAGCCCACCCGGCAGCTCGCCCCGAGCGGCGAGGCCGCGGTCGATGCAGTCCATCATGGTCGCGGTCACGCGGGCGAGGTGGCGCTTCACGGCGGCCGGGTCGTGCAGCGCCGCCTCGTTGGCCAGGGTGAGTTCGGCGATCGAGAGCCCGGCGACGGCGGCGCGGTCCAGCAATTCGCGGGCGTGGCGATAGGGGTGGGGCACGGCGGCTGACTCCGCCATCGGGGCGCCCACCGCCGCCTCGGGCACGATGAAGCCGCCGCCGATGGAACACCAGGCACCGGTTTCGATCACGACACCCTTGGCGTCGCGGGCGGTAAAGCGGAGGGTGTTGGGGTGCTGCGGGGCTTCCGCCAAGCCATCGAAATGGATGTCGGCGGGGACGAAATCGATCTCCGCCCCGCAGGCCAGCATCAGGCGGCCGTCATGGGCGGCGCGGGCGACGATGGCCTCCGCCCCCGCCGCCTCCACCGTCTCCGGCTCTTCCCCGGCGAGGCCGAGGATGACGGCGCGGTCGGTGCCGTGGCCCTGGCCGGTCCAGGCCAGCGAGCCGAGCAGCACGACTTCGACCCGGCGGACCCGGCGCCGGTCGAGCGCGAGGGCGAATGCCCGCGCGGCCTTCATCGGCCCGACGGTATGGGAGGAGGACGGCCCGATGCCGATCTTGAACAGCTCGAAGACGCTGATCATGCCCCCTCCCGACCTTTCTCAGGTTTCGAATTCGAGCCGGGCTTCCCGCGTCAGGCCCCAGACATAGGGCAGGAACGAGCGCCAGCAGCCGACATAGAATCGCTGCGCCCCGAGGCGCCACAACAGGATTTCCGCCTTGCCGTAGAGGGTGCGCGTGCACATGCCGATGGGGAAGCGGGTGATGTGCAAATCCAGCGGGCAATGGGCGTTCAGCACCGCCGTCGCCGCCGGCCCCTCGATCTCGAAGGCGACATTCCGTTCGCCGACCGGGACCAGGGAATGGGGCGTCCCCGCCAGATGCTCGGCGAAAGCGGCCTCGATCACTTCCGCCTCGGCTTCGGGGGCCAGCAACTGCCATTCGTCAGGCCCGAGCCAGAGCACGGCGCGGGCGCCGATCTCGGCCGAGGTGCAGGCGTCCTGCGGCAGGGGCAGGCCGAAGGCGGAGGCGGCCGCCACCTGGGCCGGCGCCCGCCCGCGGAAGATGAAGGCCGCTGCCGGCGGCCGCGGGCGCAGGGCGGCGGCGGCCACGGTTGCACCGTCCAGGGCCACGCGGTCGAAGGGACTGGTCCGTCCGTCAAGCATCGAGACGCACTCCTTCCGGATCATAGAACACGGGCGATACCAGCTTGACCGCGATGGCGCCGCCCGGCATCGGCACCTGCAAGGTCTCGCCCAACCGCGCCCGCCCGCCGGAGATCAGGGCGAGGGCGATCGGCTTGCCCAGCACGGCACTATGATAGGCCGAGGTGACATGGCCGAGTGCGGTCAGCGGCATGGGCGCCGCCGGATCGGCGACGATCTGCGCACCTTCTTCGAGGAGAATGGCGCTCTCCAGGCCGACCATCTGTTTCCGCGCCGGGTTGCGCATCTCGGCCCGGGCCAGGGAGCGCTTGCCGACGAAATCCTTCTTCGCCTTGGCGATCGCCCAGGAGAGACCGAGGTCGTCCGGCGCCACCGTGCCGTCGGTCTCCTGGCCGACGATGATGTAACCTTTTTCGGCGCGCAGCACATGCATTGCTTCGGTGCCATAGGGCGTGATGCCATGTTCCTGGCCGGCGGCAAAGACCGCTTCCCAGACCTTCAGCCCGTAACTGGACGGGACATTGATCTCGAAGCCGAGTTCGCCGGTGAAGGAGACGCGGAACAGCCGCATGGGAATGCCGAGGATTTTGCCCAGGCGGACCGACATATGGGGCATCGCTTCCGGATCGAGGTCGATATCCTCGATCAGGGGCTCGATCACCGCGCGCGCCTTCGGGCCCTGGACAGCGATCACCGCCCATTCCTCGGTCTGCGAGGTCAGCCAGCAATCGAGATCCGGCCATTCGGTCTGGAGGTAGTCCTCCATCCGGTGCAGGACGGAAGCGGCGCCGCCGGTCGTCGTGGTGACATGGAAGCGGTCGGCGGCGATCCTTCCGACCACACCGTCGTCGAGCAGGAAACCGTCTTCCCGCAGCATGACGCCGTAGCGGCAGCGCCCGACTTCGAGCTTGGTCCAGGCGTTGGTATAGATCCGGTTCAGGAATTCGGCGGCATCCGGCCCCACCACCTCGATCTTGCCGAGGGTGGTGGCATCGAAAATGCCCACCGTCGTGCGCACCGCCCGGCACTCGCGGGCGACCGCGGCGTCCATGTCTTCGCCCGCGCGGGGGAAGTAACGTGCCCGTTTCCACTGGCCGACGTCCTCGAAGACGGCGCCCTGTTCCACCGCCCAGGGGTCGATCGGCGTCCGGCGCACGGGCTCGAACAGATCGCCCCGGGCGGTGCCGGCGAAAATGCCGAAGGTGGTCGGCGTATAGGGCGGGCGGAAGCTGGTGAGGCCGACCTCCGGCACCGGTTTGTCCAGCGCGGCCGAGACGATGTTCAGGGCGTTGATGTTCGAAGTCTTGCCCTGGTCGGTTGCCATGCCGGTGGTGGTGTAACGCTTCACATGCTCGATCGAGCGGAAGCCTTCGCGGGTCGCCAGCACGATATCCTTGGCGCAGGCATCGTTCTGGAAGTCGACGAAGGCCTTCACCTTGTTGGGATCGCGGCCGTGGGGCAGGGCGCCGGCGAAACCGCCCGGCCCGGCGTCGAGCGCCGAGACGGCGAGGGCGCGCGGGCTGCCGGCAGCGAAGCCGGCCGCTTCCGCCGCCGCGGCGCCGGCAGCGAAACCGTCGGCCAGCACCTCGGCGAGGGTGGTGACGCCCTTGCAGGCCCCGGCGGAACGAAGGGCATAGAGGCTCTCGCCCGGCAGGTAATTGCCGCTGGCGGCATCGAAGACCAGCTTGCCGCGGGCCTGGGAATGGAGATGCAGCGAGGGCGTGAAGCCGCCGGACATGGCGATCAGGTCGCAGGCGATGGCACTGCCCGCCCCGCCTTTGGCCGGGGCCACGGTGGCGCCGGAGACGCGGCGCCGGCCCTTGGTGCCGGTCACCACGCTGCCGGTCAGGATCTTCAGGCCGAGGGCGCGGGCCGCGTCCGGCAGGGGGCCGGAGACCGTCTCGCGCAGGTCGGCGATCGCCGCGATCTCGACACCCGCGGCATGGAGCGCCAGGGCGGCGCGATAGGCATCGTCGTCCGCGGTGGCGATCAGGGCGCGGCTGCCCGGCTTGGCGCCGTAGCGCGTTACATAGGTGCGGGCGGCATCGGCCAGCATGATGCCCGGGCGGTCGTTGTCTGGGAACACCAATGGGCGCTCGATCGCACCGGCAGCGGAAACCACCTGTTTTGCCCGCACCTGCCACAGCCGCTCGCGCGGCAGCTTGGGATCGGGGGCGGCCAGGTGATCGGTCACCCGTTCGCAGAGACCCAGGTGGTTATGGCCGTAGAAGCCGAAGGCGGTGGTGCGGGCGAGCAGCGTGACATTGTCGCGCTGGCCGAGCAGGGCCAGGGTCTCCGCGACCCAGGCACCGGCCGGCTTGCCCTCGATGGTGCCCTGGTCGTCCGCCAAGAGGCTGCCGCCCATTTCCGCCTGTTCGTCGGCCAGGATGACGCGGGCGCCGGTATCGCTCGCCGCCAGCGCCGCGGCGAGCCCGGCCGGGCCGGCGCCGACGACGAGGACGTCGCAATGGGCGTGACGTTGCAGGTAGCGGTCCGGGTCAGCCTCCTTCGGCGCCACGCCGAGGCCGGCCATGGCGCGGATTTTCGGCTCGTAGAAGCGCTTCCAGGCGCCCGCCGGCCACATGAAGGTCTTGTAGTAGAAGCCGGCCGGGAAGAAGGGCGACAGAAGATCGTTCACGGCGCCGGCATCGAAGGCGAGGGAGGGCCAGCGGTTCTGGCTCTCCGCCGTCAGGCCGTCGTAAAGCTCGACCCCGGTCGCCCGCGTATTCGGCGTGACACGGGCGGCGTCGCGCTTGACCGCGACCATGGCATTGGGCTCGTCCGAGCCGGCAGCCAGGAAGCCGCGCGGGCGGTGGTATTTGAACGAGCGGCCGATCAGGTGGACGCCATTGGCGATCAGGGCGGAGGCCAGGGTATCGCCGGCATAACCCTGGTAACTCTTGCCGTCGAAGCTGAAGGTCAGCGGCTTCTTGCGGTCGATGCGGCCGCCGAGGGCCAGGCGGAAGGGATTGCTCATGTCACAGCTCTCCCTCGGGTGCCGGCTGCGGCTCGCCCACCTTGTAGGTCGCCAGGAACTTGTCGGTCACGGTGTGGCGAACAGCATTGAAGAAGCGCCCGCAGCCATGGACATGGCGCCAGCGTTCGGCGTGCAGCCCGCGCGGATTGCTCCGCATATAGAGGAAATCGGCCCATTGCTCGTCCGTCAGGGTGGCGGGGTCGGCGGGCCGGGCGATATGGGCTTCGCCGCCGTGGCGGAATTCGACTTCGGGGCGTTCGCCGCAATAGGGGCAGTGGATCAGCAGCATGTCACGCACCTCAATGGGCGACGGCCGCGGCCGCGGCCTCGTCGATCAGCAGGCCGTCGCGGAAGCGGTTCAGGGTGAAGCCGGCGTTGATCGCATGGGGCTCCCCCTTGGCGATGGTATGGGCGAAGACATTGCCGGAACCCGGCGTCGCCTTGAAACCGCCGGTACCCCAGCCGCAATTGACGAAGAGGCCGGGCACCGGCGTGGTGCCGATGATGGGCGAGCGGTCCGGCGTCACATCGACGATACCGCCCCAGTTCCGCAACATGCGCAGGCGCCGGTACATCGGCACCAGTTCGCAGATCGCATCCAGCGTATGGGTGGCGATATGGAGGCCGCCGGTTTGGCTGTAGGACGTATAGGCGTCTGTCCCGGCGCCGATCACCATCTCGCCCTTGTCGGACTGGGAGATATAGGCGTGGATCGTGTTCGACATGACCACGCAGGGAAAATCCGCCTTGACCGGTTCCGACACCAGGGCCTGGAGCGGATAGCTCTCCAGCGGCATGCGCACCCCCGCCATGGCCATGACCACCGAGGTATTGCCGGCCGCGACCACGCCGATCTTTTTGGCGCCGATGTAACCCTTCTCGGTCTCGACCCCGGTCACCGCGCCGTCAGGCCCGCGGCGGATGCCGGTCACCGCGCAATTCTGGATGATGTCGACGCCGAGGGCATCGGCCGCCCGCGCGAAACCCCAGGCGACCGCATCGTGGCGGGCGGTGCCGCCCCGCCGCTGCAAGGTGGCGCCCAGCACGGGATAGCGGATGTCGGGCGAAATGTTCAGCGGCGGGCAGAATTCCTTGGTCTGTTCCGGGCTCAGCCATTCGGCGTCGATGCCCTTCAGGCGGTTGGCGTGCAGATGGCGCTTGAAGGATTGAACGTCGTGGACATTGTGGGCCAGCATCAAGACCCCGCGGGGGGAATACATGACGTTGTAGTTCAAGGCCTGGGACAGGCCTTCCCACAGTTTCACCGCATGGTCGAAGATCGCCATGCTCTCGTCGAACAGATAGTTCGAGCGGATGATCGTCGTGTTGCGCCCGGTATTACCGCCGCCCAGCCAGCCCTTGTCGATCACCGCGACATTGCGGACACCATGTTCCGCCGCCAGGTAATAGGCGGTGGAGAGCCCGTGGCCGCCGGCCCCGACGATGACGACGTCATAGGATTTCTGGGGCTCGGGCTGGCGCCACTGCGGCTGCCAGCCCGTGTGCCCGCCGAAGGCCCGGCGGACGAGGGAGAGGGCGGAGAATTTCTGCATGGTCCTGCCTGCTGCCGCGCGGCGCGGCAGGATCAGTCTCCGCCCGGCGCCGTCATGTCGCGAGCATACAAGCGCCGGAGCCTTTGTACGAATCCGACATAGTCACCACCCGCCGCGGCTGATCCAGTCTTCCATCATGGCCATGCGGTCGTGGCCCCAGAAGGGCTCGCCGTCGACGAAGAACCAGGGCGAGCCGAAGACGCCACGGCCGACCGCCTGTTCGCTCAGCGCCTTGGTCCGCTCCTTGATCGCGGGCGAGCGCAGTCCTTCCAGCGCCGCCTCGGGCGGGAAGCCGAAGCCGGCGGCGAAACCGGCCACGGCCGCTTCGTCCGATGTGTCGAGCCCGCAATCGTAATAGGCGTCGAACACCGCCTTGGCGAAGCGGGGCGCCGCGTCCGGTGCTTGGTTCTCGATCCAGTAGAAGGCCCTGGTCGCCGGCAGGGCGATCTTCGGGTGCCCTTCCGGCCGGGCGAAGCGATAGTTCTTCAGCCGGGCCAGGCGGTCCCAGTCATGGGCGGCATAATCGCTCTTCAAGGGTGTCGAGGATAGGCCGCGGGCCCCGGTCAGCTTGAAGGCGGTGCCCAGCATGAAGGGCCGCCACAGGATGGCGCGGCCGACCCGGGCCCCCAACGCCTCGATCTCCTGCGCCGCGAAAAAGGCATAGGCAGAGGAGAAATCGAACCAGAATTCGATCGGTG
>JAYSCC010000082.1:8803-9083 GCA_041915065.1 Zavarzinia sp. | reverse complement strand
CTCCTCGCGGTCGACCAGGCGTTCCTCCTGGTCCGGCGTCTCGTCCACCAGCCAGTCCTGCCATTCGCCCTCGCTGTCGGCGCGGAGCGGCGCATTCAGGCTGTGGTCGGGGGCGGCCAGGCGGCGGTTCATCGAGACGACGTCGGCTTCCGGCACCGCCAGCTTGTGGGCGATCTGCTTCACATGCTCGGGCTTCAGGTCGCCTTCCTCGAAGGCTTCGAGCTTGCCCTTCATGCGCCGCAGGTTGAAGACCAGCTTCTTCTGCGCGGCCGTGGTGCCC
>JAYSCC010000082.1:0-8793 GCA_041915065.1 Zavarzinia sp. | reverse complement strand
CACCCCATGGCATAGGTCGCGAGGCGGAAGCCCTTGTCGGGCTCGAAACGCTTCACCGCCTGCATCAGGCCGACGTTGCCTTCCGAGATCAGCTCGGAAACCGGCAGGCCATAGCCGCGATAACCCATGGCGATCTTGGCCACGAGGCGGAGGTGGCTGGTGACCAGACGGTGGGCGGCATCGGAATCGCCATGCTCCCGCCAGGCCTTGGCAAGCATGAATTCCTCTTCCGGCTCCAGCATCGGGAACTTGCGGATCTCGGCGAGATAACGGCTGAGGCTGCCCTCGTCCGGCAGGGCGGGCAGTTTCATCGTGGTCGGGACGCTCATCGGACTACCTCCTGGCGACGGCCGGGATCGAAACGCTGGCACGCGTCAAGCTCAAGTGCAAACAGACGGCAGATTGCCCTCGTCGTGCAATACCTGACTGCGGCAATCGGATATAGGCCATTGTTTAGATCCGTTCCAAGCTGTCAAGTAGTTCGCTCATATCGTTTGGCAAGTTACTCTCGAAATGCAGCATTTCGGCGCTTCTCGGATGACGGAAGCCGAGCAGCCATGCATGCAGCGCCTGCCTGGGGAAGGCCTTGGCCGCCGCGGGCGCCCCTTTGGGCGCCCGGCCATAGACCGGATCGCCCACCAATCCGTGGCCGAGGGAGGCCAGATGGACGCGGATCTGATGGGTCCGCCCGGTCTCCAACCGGCAGTCCATCAGGGCCGCGACCGGCGGCGCGCCGAAGCGCCGCTCGACCCGCCAATGGGTGATGGCATGCTTGCCGCCCTCGACGATCGCCATCTTCTTGCGGTCGGCGCGGGAACGGCCGATCGGGCCGTCCACCGCACCTGCATTGCTCTTCGGGCTGCCCCAGACCACGGCCTTGTAGCCCCGCTCCAGATCGTGCCGGGCGAAGAGATCGGCCAGGAAATGATGCGCCGCCTCGCTCTTAGCCACCACCATGAGGCCCGACGTGTCCTTGTCGATCCGATGCACGATGCCCGGCCGCTCCACCCCGCCGATCCCCGAGAGCGAGCCCCGGCAATGGGCCAGCAGGGCATTGACCAGGGTCCGATCCGGATTGCCCGGCGCCGGATGGACCACCAGGCCCGCCGGCTTGTCGATCACAATCAGGTCCTCGTCCTCATAGACGACCATGAGCGGGATTTCCTGCGCCTCGGGTGTCGCCGGGGCCGCGGGGGGTACGCCCAGCATGATCACCTGGCCCGGTTTGACCCTGGCCGAGGCGTCCTCTATGGTCGCGCCGTCGACGGTCGCCTGGCCGGTCTCGATCAGGCCCTTGAGGCGCATCCGGCTGAGGCCGGTCGCCCGGGCCAGGAATCGGTCCAGTCGGTCGCCGCCGTCGGTTTCGTCCACGGTCACACGATGCAGGGTTTCGAGCGCAGCCATCATGTCTGAAGAGTTGCCCGCCAACCTCCGTCGGCTCAAGGCCGTCGTCGCCATTCTCGGCATCATTTTCTGTGCGCTGCTGATCCTGTTCGGCTATGCGATCGTCAGCAAGATGAATGGCAAAAAAGGCGCGGTTGCGGCGAGCGTCGCCCTCGCCCCCGGCGAAACCGTGCTCGACATGGCTTCGACCGCCGACCGCGTCGTGCTCCGGCTGCGCGACGCCACCGGGGCCGAGCGCCTGCTTTATATCGATCCGCAGACCGGCGCCTCGCTCGGCGCCACCAGCCTCGTCACCGCGCCGTGAGCGCGGCCGACCTGCTGCTCCACGACGGCGCCCTGGCCGCCCTCCGCGCCCATGCCGCTTCGGCCGCCCCCCGGGAAGCCTGCGGCCTGCTGACCGGCCCCGCGGGCGATGCCGTGATCGCCGACCAGGCCCTGCCCTCGCCCAATCTGGCGCCCGCGGGCGCCGACGATGCCTTCGAGATCGACGCCGCCCTGCATCTCGCCGCCCAGCGCGGCGAGCGCGCCCGGGGCCGGCGCATCGTCGGCATCTATCATTCCCACCCCCGTTCCGCCCCCCTGCCCTCGGCCCGCGACCGCGCCGGGGCCTGGGATTTCGGCCTGGTCTGGCTGATCCTGGGGCAGGACGGTGCCTGCCGGGCCTGGTGGCCGGGGCCGCAGGGTTTCGTCGAAGCGCGTATCGTGAGGGCGTCATGAACTTCTCGTCGGACAATGTCACCGGGGCGCACCCGAAGATCGTCGAAGCCCTGGCCGAGGCGGCCGCCGCCGGCCCCATGCCGCCCTACGGTGCCGATCCGATCAGCGAGCGCCTGAACGCCCGCCTGGCCGAGCTTTTCGAGCATGAGGTCACGGTCTTCCCGGTCGCCACCGGCACCGCGGCCAACGCCCTCTCCCTCTCGGCCCTGTGCCCGCCCTGGGGCGGCGTGCTCTGCGCCGCCGAGGCCCATATCGATGCCGACGAATGCGGGGCGGTCGAGGCGATCGGCGGTGGTACGCGGCTGATGACCATCGAGACGCCGGACGGCCGCCTGACCCCGGAAGCCCTGGCCCGCCGCATCGCCCCGATCCGCAAGGGCGACCAGCACCAGGTCCAGCCCGCTGCCGTCTCCATCACCCAGGCGACCGAGACCGGCACGGTCTATACGCCGGACGCCGTCGCCGCCCTCGGCGCCTTCTGCCAGGCGGAGAAGCTCCGCCTGCATATGGATGGCGCGCGCTTCGGCAATGCCGTGGTCTCCCTCGGCTGCACCCCGGCCGAGGTGACCTGGAAGGCGGGCGTCGACGTGCTCTCCTTCGGTGCCACCAAGAACGGCGCCCTGGCGGCAGAAGCGGTCATCTTCTTCGATGCCGCCCTGGCCGAGAATTTCCTGTTCAGGCGGAAGCGCGCCGGCCATCTCTTCTCGAAGATGCGCTTCCTCTCGGCCCAGCTCGACGCCTATGTGGCGGACGGGCTCTGGCTCGCCAATGCCGCCCACGCCAACGAACAGGCGAAGCGCCTCGCCCTCGGCCTGATCGACCTGCCCGGCGTCGACCTCGAGCAGGCGGTCGAGGCGAACGAGATTTTCGTCCGCCTGCCCATGGGAATCGCCGGTGCTCTCTATGCCGCCGGCTTCCATTTCTACCCCTGGGGCGCCCCGCCTGAAGGCGATGCCCCCGGCCTGTTCCGCCTGGTCACCGCCTTCGACACCGATCCCGCCGCGGTCGACGCCCTGATCGAAACGGCCCGGAAGGCGACCGAAGAAAACACTTGATCGCAGCACCGGGAGAGGCTATCAACGCGCCTCTCCCGGCCTGTCCCCATCGTCTAGAGGCCTAGGACATCGCCCTCTCACGGCGGTAACAGGGGTTCGAATCCCCTTGGGGACGCCATCCGCCCGGGTGGCCCGCGACCAAGCCCGGCAGAGCTTCCCTCAGACCCGAAATCATTCCCCGTCCGTCGCTGCCGTGGCCGCGAAGACCGGACGTTTGCTGCGCGCTTGCGGCCAGCCGCAGGCGCAGCCGAAGCCGTGCAGGGGGCCGGGCGCCGGCCCTTCGGGCGCGGCGCCTTCGGCCGGCGGCGGGGCTTGGAGGCCCGCCATGGCGAGGCGGGCGGCCCGGATCGAGCGGGCGACCAGCATGGCCCTGGTCTGGAAATCGCACATCCGCGCCGCCCCCGTCGTTATTTCAGGACGATCGGATTGACCGGCGAACCGGTGCCGTTCACCACCTTGAGCGGGGCCGCGGCATAGAGGAAGTCCCACTGCCCGTCGGCCGAGCAATCGTCCGAGAGTTTGCGGAGGTCGCAGATCTCGGTGAAAGTGACCCCGAGGTTCCGCATCAGCGCGCAATGGAGCGGCAGGGCGACGCCGGAGACCGGATCGACCGTCACTTCGTTGGCGATCGTATCGGTCACCAGGTTCGGGATCTCCATGGCGCGGAACCATTCGACCAGGGCGGGCGAATAGGTCAGGCCCGGCTCGACGAAGCCGTCGTAGAATTCCTCCTTGCCGTCGCGGAAATAGGTCTCGATCCAGCCGGTGCGGATGACCAGGATGGAACGCGGGGTGATCTCGACACCCTGCTTGGCGGCGGCCGCCATCAGGTCCTCGTGGTCGAAGGTTTCGCCCTTCTCGAGGTTTTCCTTGCCGCGATATTTGGCCATGTCGATCAGCACGCCGCGGCCGACCACGCCGCGTTCGGCGATCGGCAGCACGCTGGCCTTGGCCATGCCGCCGATGGTGCTGTTCGCGTCATAGCCGTTGTAGAGCTGGCCGTCGTACCAGACGTGACCGAGCGCGTCATATTGGGTCGAGCCCTGGAGGAAGGCCGACATGGCGTCGTCGGCGTAATGGAGGCCGCCCGGGAAGCTCGGCCCCTTGCCGGCGCTCCAATAGCCTTCGTCGAGGATCTGGTAACGCTCGGCGCCACGCCGGCCCGGCCACACCGGATCGCCCACCGGATTGCCCATGGGCACCTGCAGGGTGAAGACCTTGCCGGCCCGGACCAGGGAAACGGCCTGCAACACCTCGGCGGCGCCGAGGTAATTCAAGGCGCCGAGTTCGTCGTTCGGGCCCCATTTGCCCCAGTTCTTGGGCGCGTCGCGCAGAAGATCGCCGACATAGGGCGCTGGATTGGTCATGTCTCTCTCCCTGGTTATGGTTGGTTCAGGCTTGCGGGCGGTCGCGCAATTCGCGGCGCAGGATCTTGCCGGTTACGGTCTTCGGCAGCTCGTCGAGGATTTCGACGATGCGCGGATATTTGTAGGCGGCGAGGCGTTCCTTGCAGAAGGCGGTCAGCTCTTCCGGCGTTACACTCTGGCCCGGGCGCAGGCTGACGAAGGCCTTCACCGTCTCGCCCCGGTAGGGGTCCATGACGCCGACCACCGCCGCCTCGCGCACGGCGCCGTGTTCATAGAGCACATCCTCGACCTCGCGCGGCCAGACCTTGTAACCGGCGGCGTTGATCTGGTCCTTCTTGCGGTCGACGATATAGAACCAACCCTGGGCATCCATGTAACCGACATCGCCCGTATGGAGGGCGCCGCCCGGCATGGCGTGGGCGGTCTCGTCCGGCTTGTTCCAATAGCCGGGCACCACCTGGGGCCCGGCGGTGACGATCTCGCCGACCTCGCCCACCGGCAGGTCCTGGCCGTCCTCGCCGACGATGCGCACCACCGTGTTGAACACCGGCACGCCGACCGAGAGCGCGCCCGAGGCGGCATCGACCGGCGCCTCGGTGCCGAGCGGCACGCAGTGAGACGGCGAGGTGGTCTCGGTCAGGCCATAGGCATTGTGGATATAGTGGCCGAACTGCGCTTCGAAGGCCTTGGCGATCGAGGGCGGAATGGGCGCGCCGCCGGAGGCGACCTTGCGGAGCGAACTCAAGTCGGCGGTGGCCGCGTCCTTGTGGTTCATCAGGGCGATGAAGGCGGTGATGGCGCCGATCGTGAAGGTCGGCCGTTCGGTCGCAATCGTCTCCAGCACCACCGAAGGCTCGAAGCGATACATCAGCACCAGGGGGGCCGCCAGCAGCAGGGCCAGGGCGACATGGCCGATCAGCCCGGTGATATGGAAGAGCGGCGCGATGCCGAGCACGACGTCGTCCGCGCTCAGCCCGCACCAGTCGCGGTAGGTCTGGGCGTTGAAGACGATGTTACCATGGGTGTTCATCGCCCCCTTGGGCGCCCCGGTGGTGCCGGAGGTATAGGTGAGGATCGCCGTGTCCCCGGGCGCGAAGGCGACCGGCGGCACCGGCCGGCCGCGATAGGCCGCGAGCAACGCATCCATCGCCTCGGTCTTGTCGAAAGTTTCCCGGGTCATACCGGCGAACAGGCGGGCGTCGTCGTGCCCGCGGTATTCCAGTTCGGACGTGGTGATCACAGTGGTGACATGGGTGCGCGGCACCACTTCGGCCGCGACGTCGCGGTAGAGCCCTTCGAGGCAGACCAATACGGCGGCGCCCGAATCCTTCAGCAGCAGTTCGAGTTCGCGCTGGCGGTTCATCGGGTTGATCGAGACCGCGATGCCGCCCGCCTTCCAGGCGCCGACCAGGCCGATGACGAATTGCGGCACGTTCTGGAGATAGAGGGCGACCCGCTCGCCGCGGGCGAAGCCCCGGTCGAGCAGGGCGGCGGCGAAGGCGTCGGTCAGCACATCGAGTTCGCCGTATGTGATACGGCCGCCGAAGTAACGGATCGCGTCGCCATCCGGATTGCGCGCGACCGAGGCCCGGAACAGGGCCAGGGCATCGCGATATTCCGGCGCGATCTCGGCCGGCCGCCCTTCGGCATAATGGGCCAGCCAGGGTTTCGTTTCGTAGATGCTCATCCCTCACCTCTCACCGAAAGACCGGCGGCGAGAGGATGGGCGGACAGGACATGGACCACTTCCCGCACTCTCCCCGGTCTTGTTATCGGGGGGCGGTTCGGGACCGCCCCCTCGTTCTTCCGGGGCGATGCTTGGTCTTTCTCAATGGAACCGGAATATGGTTTCGGCGGCCGGCGCCGGCTTCATGTCCGAAAGTCTAGGGTCGAGTGCGAATTCCTAGAGTCGCCCTCACCCGACCTGGCGAAAGGCGCGGGGCGAGCGGCCGACGGCGCGTTGGAACAGGGCGCCGAACTGGCTCGGCCCGCCGAAACCACAAGCCTCGGCGATCGCGCCGACCGGCATGTCGCTGCCGAGCAATAGGGCCTGTGCCTTGGCGATCCGCTGATCCAGGACATATTGATAGGGGGCGACGCCGAAGCTCTGGCGGAAGGCGCGGCCGAAGTGGCCGACGGAAAGGCCGGCCAGCGCCGCCATTTCCTCGACCCTGATGCGCCGCCCGAGGGAATCGCGGACGAAGCTCTCGATGCGCCGGCGGATCGCCGGGGCGAGGCCGGCGGGATGTTCCGGCGCCACCTCCGCCCGGCCGTATTTGTCCTGGAAATAGGCCTGGGTCGACTGGAGCAGGGAGGGCAGCGCCGCACCTGCGGTCGAGCCTTCGCGCAGGATCATGGCGATCGTGTTCGCATATTGCCACAGCACGGGGTCGCGGAAGGGCGTGGTCACGCTGCCCAGCCGCTCGGCCGCGAAATCGAATTCCGGGCCTAAGTAGATCTGCAGCATTTCGAACTTGCCGGTGAAGCGCCAATCGCATTCGAAGCCGGGCTCCAACAGCACGGTGGTGCCGCGTGCCGCGCCGCGCCAGACCGAACGCCCGCGCACGATCTGTTCGAGCGTCGAATCCCCCTGGAGCGAGATGGCCAGGAAACGCCGCCGATGCCCCTCGAAGACGCGAAGCCGCGGCGTCTGGCGCCACAGGGCGACGCTGGGCCCCGGTTGGTCTGCGGGTTGCAGACGCGCGACCGGGGACGTATCGGCAAAACGCCTCACCGCGTCGACGGTCTGTTCCAGGTCGAAATCGATACTCATGACGGCCCACTCCCTTGCGCGGGCCGCCTCGTGCTGGGCGGGGGATCGAGCCCTTGTCCCGCGTTTCCTCTTGGGTCTGCGGACCAGAGTAATCCGCCACCGTCGCAGGCGCCAGTGCCACCGGCCGGCTGCCATTCGATCGATCCGCGCATAACTCTAGGGATCCGTGCGCCGCCGGCCCGGCCGCGGGGCGCGCATGCCAAGGCTTCGGGCGCTCGACAGGGTCCTGTCCCTGCCCCATGCTGAAAAGCCATGCGCTTCTCCGTTCGCCACGAAACCCTCTACAGCTATTCGGTGCCGATCCGCTTGGCGCCCCATGTCCTGCGCATGACGCCGCGGGCGCTGGGAACGGTCAATCTGCGCCAGGAACTGATCGTCGATCCCCTGCCCTGGCAGCGCAGCGACCTGCTCGACCGCTTCGGCAACCCGATGACACTGGTCGATTTCACGGGCGATACCGATCGCCTCGGCATCGTGAGCCAGTTCGAGGTCGAGACCCGGGCAGCACCCCGCCCGGTCGACGACGGCTCGCTGCCGCCCCTGCCTTGGTCTCCCTTGGGCGGCGATCTGGCCGAATATCTGCTGGCGGACGATGCCGATTGGACAGTGCGGGCCTTCGCGATCGACATCGCCAATGCCGCCGGCAACAGCGCGCCCGGCTTCCTCGACCTCTTGAACCGCACCCTGTTCGCCCGGACCGACCGCCACATCCGGATCGAGGGCGCCGCCCAGTCGCCCGCCCATACGCTGGCCAGCGCCCGGGGCGCCTGCCGCGACCTTTCCGTCCTGTTCATGGCGGCCTGCCGCTCGCAGGGCATCCCGGCCCGTTTCGTCAGCGGCTATCAGGCCGAGGCGGAGAGTGTCGACGGCCGCCGCCACCTCCATGCCTGGCCGGAAGTCTTCCTGCCCGGCTGGGGCTGGATCGGCTACGACCCGACCCATGGCCTGCCCGTGGGCGAAGGCCATGTCGCGCTCTCCGCCGCCCCCAATCAGGCGGAGACCATGCCGGTCGAAGGCGGTTTCTACGCCAATGGTGTAACCGCGACCCTGACCTACAGCGTCATCATCTCGACCGGCGCCTGAGCCAGCCGGTCGAAGGCGTCAAGCACCAGGCGCGCCGTCCGGTAGTCGCCAAAGCGCCGGCTCTCCTTCTCCTTCAGGACGCGGAAACTCTCCGATGGCGGCGCCGCGTCGAGGATGTGACCGAGTTCGTCCCGCGTCAGGCCATAGGCATGAGCGAAGAAGGCGTCCAACTCGGCCCGCAGCCGGGCGCGCCGCCCCTCGTCGAAGCCGAAGGGCGGCCCGTCGTGGCCGAGGTCGCGGGCGAAGCCCCGCAAGCCTTCCGACGTGTAGAAGAGTTCGAGCAGCCGGGGCCGCAGGAAACCGATTGCCGCCGGGCCATAGAACTCGGGCGGCAACAACGGAAACTGCTCGACCAGGAAGAAATTCAGGTTGGTGCCGTTGACCTTGCACCTGG
>JAYSCC010000081.1:0-9122 GCA_041915065.1 Zavarzinia sp. | reverse complement strand
TTCATTCTTAGATTATAGGATAAATTCCGATCTTTGAATATCGGATTGTTCCGCTCCGTCAATGCGGCGTGGGCTCGGTCGAATTCAAAAAATTCCTTCTATATCAATAAGTTGGAAAAATATGGTGGGGCCGGCCGCGGCTTTGGCACGCCTCCTGCAGTTCTCGGCAGTGTCGGTCGGGTCCCCTGGCCCTGCCGGCAGGTGGTGCCGGGGCGGCCGGAATGGGCCGGCCGCCCCGGCGGGATCCCAGGGCGGAATTTCAGGGCGTAGCTCAGCCGGGCGAGAGCGCCCGCCTCGGACGCGGGAGGCCGCTGGTTCAAATCCAGCCGCCCTGACCAGAAGGAGTTGGACGATGGCCAACAAGAATTTGTTCTCGAGCGCGCTGGCCCTGCTGCGGCCACGCGCCGACGCGGTGAACCGGGAAGGGGCGCCCGCCTATGCTTACGGGCCGAAGGCGAAGCTCGCCCAGTTCGCGGCGACCGGCACGCTCGCCGATGCCTTCTATGCCACGGCGGAGGTTCAGCTCGCCGAGGTGCTGGAGGCGGCGCGCCAGGTCGAGCCGCTGTTCGTCGCCAAGGCGGCGGTCCATGCCCGGACCACGGGGGCGATGAAGGACATGCCGGCCCTGCTGGCCGCCTATCTGACCGTGGCCGAGCCGGACCTGGCGATCCGCGTGTTCGAGAAGGCGATCGACAACGGCCGCATGCTGCGCAATTTCGTGCAGATCATGCGTTCCGGCCAGGTCGGGCGGAAGTCGCTCGGCTCGCGGCCGAAGCGCCTGGTACTGCGCTGGCTGGAACGGGCGACGATGCGCGACCTGATGCAGGCCGCGACCGGTTCCGACCCGAGCCTGGCCGACATCGTGCGGATGGTCCACCCCAAGCCGGCGGATCCGGCACGGCGTGCCTTCTATGGCTGGCTGATCGGCCGGCCCTATGATGTCGCCGCCCTGCCGGCGGAGATCGCGGCCTTCGAGGCCTGGAAGCGGGCGCCGTCGCAGGCCCTGCCGCCGGTGCCCTTCGAATGGCTGACGGCCTTTCCGCTGACGCCCGAAGAGTGGGCGGAACTGGCGGGACGCATGGGCTGGCAGGCGCTGCGCATGAACCTGAACACGCTGGCGCGGAACGGCGCCTTCGATGTTCCGGGCGTGACCGAACGCGTCGCCGCCAGGCTGGCCGACCGGGATGCGCTGCGTGCCGTCCGGCCGATGCCGCATCAGGTGATGATGGCGCTCGGCCAGGTGGGGGCGGCGGTGCCGCTGAAGGTCCAGGCGGCGCTGGAGGAGGTTCTGGAGCTCTCGCTCCGGGGCGTGCCGAAGGTGCCGGGGCGGATCGTGGTCTGTCCGGACGTTTCCGGTTCCATGCGTTCGCCGGTCACCGGTTACCGCAAGGGGGCGTCGTCTAAGGTCCGCTGCGTCGATGTCGCGGCCTTGGTCACGGCCGCCTTCCTGCGCAGCAACCGGCAGGCGCGGGTGATCCCGTTCGAGCAGGCGGTGGTGCCGCTCGATCTCCGGGCGCACGACCGGGTGGCGGTGAATGCCGCCCGGCTGGCCGCGGTCGGTGGCGGTGGCACCAATGTCTCGGCGCCGCTCGCCCTCCTCAACCGGGAGAAGGCGGCGGTCGACCTGGTGGTCATCGTCTCAGACAATCAGTCCTGGGTCGATGCCACCAGGGGCGGAGCGACGGCGACCATGGTGGAATGGGACCTGCTGGCGACGCGGAACCCGCAGGCCAAGCTGGTCTGCATCGACCTCGCGCCCTATGGCACCACGCAGGCGTCGGGGCGGGCGGAGATCCTCAATGTCGGTGGCTTCACCGACGCCGTCTTCGATGTGATCGCGCGTTTCGTCTCGGGCGAGACGCGCGACTGGGTCGAGATCGTCGAGCAGACGGAGGTGTGACACAAAGGGTCGTGGCGAATGCCGGCGGGACTACCCGTCTCCAAGAGGCCCGACGAGTAAAGCGCCCCCACCCGGCGACGGGTGGAGGAGATGCGGGTTCGAAGCCCGCCGCCGACACGTAGCTTAAGGGCCGCGTCTCGCCGATCTCGTCGCCACGACCCGAATGCTTGCCATGGCGAATGCCGGGCGGACTACATCGCGGCGCGGGTTCGACTCCCGCCGGGCCGACAGGCCCGTAGCTCAGTGGCAGAGCAGAAGTCCGCCCACCCCCTCGTCGCCATGGCCTTTAATCACTGCCGGCGAATGCCGGTTTGTTTTCACCACTGCCGGCGAATGCCGGCGGGACTACAAGGTAGAGCGCCCGTGGCGACACGGGAGGCGGTGGCTCGAACCCACCTCCGGGCGACCGGATAGCTCAGTCAACGTCCCGCCATCCCTCGTCGCCGGCAAGGGCCGACGTGCGGCGAATGCCGGCGGGACTACATTTTGGGGTAGGAGGTTCGAATCCTCCCCTCGGGGCGAAAGCCCCGGGAGAATGTCTCGCCGATCCGTCGTCGCCGCACCGAGGCGCCCGGACTTTGAAGAGAGGTCGCGATGACCGAGACGACTTACGATACCGAGCCTGTCGAAGGCGGCGTGCCGATCAAGCTGTGGACCCGCGGGGTTTCCGTCGACGACAAGGCGCGTGCCCAGCTCGAACGGGCGGCGCGGATGCCCTTCGTCTTCCACCATGTCGCCGCCATGCCCGACGTCCATGTCGGCATCGGGGCGACCGTGGGGTCGGTGATCCCGACCCGGGGCGCGGTCATTCCGGCGGCGGTCGGGGTCGACATCGGCTGTGGCATGATGGCGGCGCGGACCTCGCTCCTGGCCGTCGATCTGCCGGACAATCTGGACGGCATCCGCGCGGCGATCGAGCGCGCCGTGCCCCACGGCCGCGACGTCGGAAGGGGCAAGCGCGACCAGGGAAGCTGGGGTGACCCGCCGCCCGAGATCGTCGCGGCCTGGGCCACCCTGGCCGAGCGTTTCGCCGCGATCACGGCCAAGTATCCGCGCCTGAAGAATGCCAACAGCC
Organism: Zavarzinia sp.; assembly: GCA_041915065.1. GTDB lineage: Bacteria > Pseudomonadota > Alphaproteobacteria > Zavarziniales > Zavarziniaceae > Zavarzinia. Next base: position 6,147 of record JAYSCC010000081.1, on the reverse strand, counting down.
TGGTCCACTTGGGCACGCTCGGCACCGGCAACCACTTCATCGAGGTCTGCCTCGATACCGAGCAGCGGGTCTGGGTCATGCTCCATTCCGGCTCGCGCGGGATCGGCAATGCGATCGGCAGTTTCTTCATCGAACTCGCCAAGCAGGACATGCGGAAGTGGTTCATCAATCTGCCGGACGAGGACCTGGCCTATTTCCCGGAAGGGACGGCGCATTTCGACGATTATGTCGAGGCGGTCGGCTGGGCCCAGGATTTCGCGGCGCTGAACCGGCGGATGATGATGGCCAATGTGATCGGGGCGCTGCGCAGCCAGATCGCCAAGCCCTTCGAGGCCGAGCTGGAAGCGGTGAACTGCCACCACAATTACGTGGCGCGGGAGAAGCATTTCGGCTCGAACGTGCTGGTCACCCGCAAGGGCGCGGTGCGTGCCGCCAAGGGGGTCATGGGCATCATCCCGGGCTCGATGGGGGCCAAGTCCTTCATCGTGCGCGGCCTCGGCAATCCGGAAGCCTTCGAGAGCTGCAGCCACGGCGCGGGACGGGTGATGTCGCGCGCCGAGGCGAAGCGCCGGGTGACCCTGGCCGAGCATGTCCATGATACCGAAGGGGTCGCCTGCCGGAAGGACGAGGGCGTGATCGACGAGTCGCCGCGCGCCTACAAGCCGATCGAAGCGGTGATGGCGGCCCAGGCCGACCTGGTGGAAATCGTGCACACCCTGAAGCAGGTAGTGTGCGTGAAGGGGTAGCACGAATGATCACGATCGACGGTGCCGAAGGGGAGGGCGGGGGCCAGGTGCTGCGCAACGCGCTGGCCCTGGCCCTCGTCACCGGCCGGCCCTTCGCCATCTCCAATATCCGCGCCGGGCGCGACAAGCCGGGCCTGATGCGCCAGCATCTGACCGCGGTCGAGGCTGCCTGCGCGATCAGCGGTTCGACCTGCGACGGCGCCGCGGTCGGCGCCGCCGACCTGGTTTTTCACCCGGGTGCGACGCGGGCGGGCGACTATCACTTCGCGGTCGGCACCGCCGGCAGCACCGGCCTCGTGCTACAGACGGTGCTGATGCCCCTGCTGCTGGTCGAGGGGCCGTCGCGCCTGGTGCTCGACGGCGGCACCCATGCCATGGCGGCGCCGCCCTTCGATTTCATCGAACGATGCTTTCTGCCGGTGGTGAACCGTATGGGGCCGCGGGTGACGGCGCGGCTGGTCTGCCACGGCTTCTATCCTCGTGGCGGCGGCCGCATCGAGGTGGAGATCGTGCCCGCCCCGCTCCACCCGGTCGATTGCCTCGAACGGGGGGCGCTGACCGCCACCTCGGCGACGGTCCTGATCGCCGGATTGCCGTTCGACATCGCGACGCGCGAACTGGAAGCTGCTCGTGGGCTGCTCGACTGGCCGGAAGACGCCTTCACTTCTCAAGTGCTGGACGCCGAGCGGGGACCGGGCAATGCGCTTATGCTGGAAGCCCGCTTCGAGCAGGGCTGTGAAATCGTCACCGGCTTCGGCAGGATCGGCACCTCGGCCGAATCCCTGGCCCGGACGGCGGCCCAACGGATGGCGGGCTTCCTGGCGACGCCCGCCTTCGCCGGGCCTTATCTGGCGGATCAACTGCTGTTGCCCTTCGCCCTCGCCGGCGGCGGTAACTTCACCACGGTGAAGCCGAGCGGGCACAGCCTGACCGCGGCCGAGGTGATTGCCCGCTTCACCGGCCTCCGCTGCCGTTTCACTCAGCAGGCCGACGGCAGCCACCTCGTGGTGGTCGGCCCCTGAACCGGCCGGGGCTCAGAGGGCGAGGTAGCGGCGCCAGATCGCCTTGCCCAGGCGGTCGTAATCGTCCATGGCGGCGATCAGGGTGGCCAGGCCGGCGGGTGGGCACAGGGCCTCGGGCAGCAGGGGATCGCGGATGATGGCGCGCAGCGCTTCGCGCCCGACCAGCAGGGTTTCGGCCGCCGCTTCGATCAGGGGCAGGTCGGCCAGGCGGGCGGCGCTGGCCGCCAGTTGCTGGGCGTGGGCGGCGTGGCCGGCCAGAAGCTCGGCCACCGGCCACAAGGTCTCGAAACGGGCTTGGCGCGTGGCATCGAGGGCGCCGGCTTCGACCACGAGCAGGCTCGGCGCGCCGTCGAGGGCCTGGAGGCGTTGGCGCATGTCGGCCGCGCCGCCGGCCAGATTGTCCGGCCGGGCCCAGACATTAGTTTCAGCCTCGGCGAAGCCTTCGAGTTCCAGCGCCCGCACGGTATGGCGCCAGACCGTGCGATTGGCCCGTTCCGGCGGCCCGGCGACGGCGAGCAGCCAGCCGCCCCGCCAGGGCCGCTGCCGGGCCTGGACCGCGCGCCAGCCCAGGATCCGCTGTTGCAACGGTTCCGCCCGGGCGCCGATCGCGTAGCGCCCGCGGTCGAGGGCGCGCACCTGCCCCTCCTGGCGCAGGCGGGTCAGTGCCGTGCGGATGCCGGTCGCCTCCAACCCCAGGGCGGCACCGGCATGGACCAGGTCGCGGGTCGAGAAATCGGGCGAGGTGCCGGCGTCCAGCAGGTCGAGGATCAGGGTCCGCGCACTGAGGGGGGCGCGGGCGTCGGCGAGAATCGTGTTGCTATCTGTGTCCATATCAGACAAATATCGTAACAAAAAGAGCGAGGGGAAGGAACAGGTTTCCGCTCCCCGTCCGATCGAGGAGAGCATCATGTCCAGCATCAAGCCGTTGACCCGGCTCGAGACCCACGAAGTCTTCAACCAGCCGCCGCCCTTCGAGGGGCTGAACCTGTTCACCGGCGACCGCGCCCTGGCCGTCGCCAAGGCGGGTGGCGCGGCGCATGAGGCACGGCTGGCGGCGCTCGGCGCCCGCGCCGGCTCGGCCGAAGTGATCGACTGGGGTTACGACGCCAACCGCCAGACCCCGGAACTCGACACTTTCGACCGCTACGGCCAGCGGATCGACGAGGTGCGTTTCCACCCCGCCTATCACCAGCTCATGGGCTTCGGCCTCGACAACGGCTTCGCCTCGATCGCCTGGGACGGTTCGCCGGCCGGCCATGTCGGCCATGCCGCCATCCTGTTCCTGGCCGGCCAGGCGGATTCGGGCACGATCTGCCCGATGACCATGACCTATGCCGCCGTGCCGGCCTTGCGGGCCGAGCCGTCGGTGGCCGATGTCTGGGTGCCGCGCATCACCGCCGGCCGCTACGACCCGGCGGCCCGCCCGGCCGGTGAGAAGGCCGGCGTCACCATCGGCATGGCGATGACGGAGAAGCAGGGCGGTTCCGACGTCCGCGCCAATACCACCAAGGCGGTGCCGACGGGCGAGGACGGCTGGTACAGCCTGACCGGCCACAAGTGGTTCTGCTCGGCCCCCATGTGTGACGCCTTCCTGACCCTCGCCTATGCAGAGGGCGGCCTGACCTGCTTCCTGGTGCCGCGCTGGCTGCCCGACGGGGAGCGCAACGCCGGCTTCCGCGTCATGCGCCTGAAGGAGAAGCTGGGCGACCGTTCCAACGCCTCCTCCGAGATCGAATATCACGGCGCGCTCGGGCAGCGCCTCGGGGCCGAGGGGCGCGGCGTCGCCACCATCATCCAGATGGTTCAGCACACAAGGCTCGACTGCGTGGTCGGCTCGGCCCAGATCATGCGCGGCGCGGTCGCCCAGGCGCTGTGGCACACGGCGCATCGCTCCGCCTTCCAGCGCCGCCTGATCGACCAGCCGGCGATGGCGAGCGTGCTGGCCGATCTCGCGATCGAGAGCGAGGCGGCGACGGCGCTCGGCCTCCGCCTGGCCCAGGCCTTCGACCAGGGCGATCCGGTCGCGCGGCTGCTCACCCCGATCGCCAAATATTGGGTGTGCAAGCGGACCCCCGGCGTCGTCTACGAGGCGATGGAATGCCATGGCGGGGCCGGTTACATCGAGACCGGGCCGATGGCGCGCCTGTTCCGCCAGTCGCCGCTGAATGCGATCTGGGAAGGTTCGGGCAATGTCATCGCCCTCGACGTGCTGCGCGCCATGGCACGGGAGCCGGAAGGGGTCGCCGCGCTCAAGGATTTCCTGGCCGCCCGCCGCGGCCGGAACGCCGTCTATGACGCCTTTCTCGCCCGGATCGACCTCCGCGCGGCGAGTGAGGGCAATGCCCGCCTGCTGGTCGAGCGCCTGGCGCTGGCAGCCCAGGCGGCGGTCCTGCTCGAATGGGACAATCCGCTGGCCGAGGCCTTCTGCGCCCTCCGCCTGCAGGACCGGGGCGCCGTCTACGGTGCCTTCGAGGCGGCGATCGATGCCCGCGCGGTGATCGACCGGGCCATGCCCCGGGCCTGATCCCGCATTCGCGGCGCCCTCAGGGCAGGGCGCAACGAAAGCCGACGTTGCTCGACGTATCGCCCGGCCGGATGCCGATCCGCGCGGCCGGGCGGTAGCGCAGGCAATATTCGCCGGCGCAGAGGAAGGAGCCGCCCTTGGCCGCGACCAGGGCGCCAGCCGCAGCCGGCCGGCAGCCGCAGGCCGAGGCGCGCTCGAAGGCGCTCGCGGTCAGTTCCCAGACGTTGCCGATCATGTCGAGCAAGCCGTAACCATTGGCGGGATAGAGGCCGATGGGGGCGGGGCGGGGCGTGCCGCGGGCGAAATACCAGGGAAAAGCGCCGGTCCAGACATGGGCCATCAGGCGTCCCTCCGGCATGAAGCGCTCCCCCCAGGCATAGGGCGCATCGCCGAGGCCGCCGCGCGCCGCCGCTTCCCATTCGGGCTCCGTCGGCAGGCGAAGCCCGGCCCAGGCGCAATAGGCTTCCGCGTCCTCCCCGCTCACATGGGTGACCGGCGCTTCGGGGTCGAGCGCGCCGGCACTGCCCGGCCCTTCGGGCTCCCGCCAATGGGCGCCCTCGACAAAGCGCCACCATTGCCGGGGATCATGCAGGTCGACCGGGCCGGCGGTCATGGTGAAGACGGCGGAGCCCGGGCGCTCGCCCCGCTCCGCCGTCGTGACATAGCCGGTCGCGGCCGTGAAACGGGTGAAGTCGCGCCGCGTCACCGGCCGCCGCGCGATCGAGAAACCGGCCACCGTTTCGTGCCGGGCCGGACGTTCCTCGGCATAATGGTCGTCCGAGCCGAGCCGATAGGTACCGGCCGGGATCGCCACGAAATCGCCGGCCGGTTCCATGGTCAGATCTTGATCGCGATGGCGTCGATCAGCCGCTGGCTCTCCAGCGGGCCGAAGGGCTCGGCATCGATCTTGATCTCGAGCCCGATCAGCTCGCCCTGGAACGGATTGGGTCCCTGGTAGAGGGTCGAGACCCGGTTGCCGAGATCGGCGCCGAGCGAGAAACCGTCATAGGACATGGTGAGGACGCAGCGCTGGAACGTCTTTTCCGCCAGCTTGCGGTCGCCGAGGAAGAGGGCGCCGCCGCCCTCGAACGGCCGGGACGTCATGGTCTGGACGTAGCGGACGGTGATCTTACCCTCGGGCAGTTGTTCCGTGCTCTCGATCCGTTCGCCCCAGGGCGCCATGTTCTGCTCGTAGATCAGGCGGCCTTCATGGATGAACAGGACATAGCCGGCGTGGCGCGAGCCGGCGGCGAACAGGACGCCGTCGCCCGCGCCCGGCTTCCGCACGATCTCGGCCACGAATTCATGGGAGAAGCCGAGCACCTGGGGCGAGACATGGGCCGAGAGCCGGTCCATCGGCGGCTTCAGCTTCCAATTGGCGCGGGCGCCCCGGCGCTGCCGGTCCTGGCCCAGCTTGACCACGAGATTGCGGTCGTCGAGCGGGAAGACGTTATAGCGATCGGCCGCGGCATTCCACTTGGCGACCAGGTCCTTGACCTTGTCCGGAAGCTGGCCGGCCAGGTCGACCAGCTCGTTCGGGTCCTTGGACAGATCGTAGAGTTCCCACTTGTCGTCGTCATAAGAGGAACCGCGGGCGTGGCGCGTGACCAGGCGCCAGTCGCCGTCCATATAGGCGCGCTGGCCGCCCAGCTCGAAATATTGCTCGGTCCTTGTCGGCGCCTTGGGATCGGCGAAAGTGGCGGCGGCCGAGGCGCCTTCGAGGGGTTTCAGCTTCCGCCCGCGATAGGTCGCCGGGCGTTGCACGCCGAGGGCTTCGAGCAGGGTCGGATAGAGGTCGATCACATGGACGAAACGGTCGCGGATCTCGCCCCGGGCCGCGATCCCCTTGGGCCAG
>JAYSCC010000080.1:5072-9193 GCA_041915065.1 Zavarzinia sp. | reverse complement strand
GAACTTGATGAACGACGAGATCAGCAGCTGCCGATCCTGCATCAATCCGAGCATCTCTCTCCCCCGGGGTTTGTTGTCTTGGTCCAGGCCCAGAACAGCACTTAATGTCCCGGCGTCCCAGCGTCAACCGGCGGAGGGCCGCAGCCCGGGATCAAAGCGCGAAAATCGGCATGCCCAGCATGGCGGGGAAGGGTAGCGAGGGGGCTTCCGGCCGGATGAATTCGACCCGGCCCCAGACCACCCGGGTCTCGACCCAGCCCTGGGCGCGGTAGAAGGCGCGGCCACCGGCATTGTTCAGATCGCACAGGAGATGGGCGCCGGAACCGAGCCGCCGCGCCGCCTCGGCCAGCAGCAGGGCACCGGTGCCGGAGCCCTGGGCCTCGGGTGCTACGAACAGCAGCTCGACCTCGCGCTCCAGGCGGCTGAAGGCGACGAAGCCATGCACCCGCCCGCCTCGTTCGGCCACGATCAGGTCGAGATCGGCGGTAGCGACGGAATAATCCTCAAGGGAGAAGCGCTCGGCCGGCAGATCGGGCCGGGCACGCCTTCGGGCAGCCACGAAAATTTCGGCACAGGCGGTCTCGTCGCCCGGCTCCACTGCCCGCAGGCGGAGTTCGTCGGTCTCCGCCATCCTAACCCCCATCGCAAGAAGGCCCAGTGGCCGTATTCCGTCCCCTCGCCGGCGGCCCGGTCACCCGGGCGAGACCCGGTCAGGTCGGCGCGAAGGCGCAACCCGCCAGATGGTCGTCCACCATGCCGACCGCCTGCATGAAAGCATACACGATCGTCGGCCCGACGAAACGGAAGCCGTAAGTCTTCAGTGCCTTTGAGAGCAACTGTGCCTCCCGGGTCTCAGTCGGGACTTGGGCGGTCGAGGACCAGCGGCTGACCAGCGGCTTGTCACCCACGAAGGACCACAAGAACCGGCTGAAATCGCCTTCCTTCTTCTCGATTTCGAGGAAGGCGCGGGCATTGCCGACCGTGGCCTCGATCTTGCCGCGGTGGCGCACGATGCCGGGATCGGCCAGGGCGGCCTGGACCTCCGCCTCGCCCCAGCAGGCGAGGCGCGCCGGCTCGAAACCCTCGAAACGGGCCCGGAAACCGTCTCGTTTCCGCAGGATGGTGATCCAGGCGAGGCCGGCCTGGAAACCATCCAGGATCAGCTTCTCGAACAGGGCGCGGGAGTCGCGTTCCGCCCGGCCCCATTCCTGGTCGTGATAGGCGACATAGTCGGGCGAGGTGCCGCACCAGGGACAGCGCGCCAGGCCGTCGGCGTGAAGGGTGAGACCGGTCATCCTCAGTCCGCCAGGAAGGACGGACGCACCGGCTCCACCACCAGCTCGCCGGCGGTGAAGACATGGGCATCGCCTTCGCGTTCCTGCAAATCGTCGAGACGCAGTACCGCGAGACCGATGCCCGGCACCGCCGTGCGCATGGCCCCCACTTCCTTGCCGCCGAGCAGGATCGGCGTATCGGGCGCCGGCGGTTCGGCCGCGGGATCGAAGCGGACGGTATAGAGGCGCTTCCGGATATTGGCCCGGTGCTTGGTGCGCGCCGTCAGCTCCTGGCCGACATAGCAGCCCTTGGTGAAGGAGACGCCGTTCAGCTCCTCGAAATTATTCTCGAGCAGGAATCCCCGGTCGACCGCGATATCGCGCGAACCGTCGGGCACGCCGAGCAGCAGGCGGTGACGGTCGTAAGCCTCGCCCCCCTCGCTCAGGGTCAGGCCGACCCCGGCGAGGGCCGCCACGACCGCCTCGCGCGGGCCGATCAGGCGAAGCCCGAGATCGGCCAGGCGGGGATCAACGAAGACCGCGACCCCCGAGTCGAGCACCTTGGTGGCCCCGGCGACCGGGCCCAGGCCGAAGGCTCCGGCCGCACCCGGCCCGAAGGCGACGGCGACCACGAGGTCGTCGGCCGGGGCGATGGTGACCTTGGCGCGCAGGCGATAGATGGTCAGCCGGCGCTGCAGGTCGGCCCGGCGGGCCGCCTCGCAATCGATCAGCACGGCATCGCCCCGGCGCACCATGATCAGGTCGTGCAGGAACTTGCCCTGAGGCGTCAGCAAGGCGGCATAGAGCGCATGCTCCGCCGTCAGCTTCTCGACGTCGTTGGAGACGAGGCCCTGGAGAAAGCTCTCGGTGTCGGCCCCGGTCAGCGCCAGCACGGCACGGTGCGGCAGCAGCGAGGCCACGGTTTCGCTGGAATCTGTCATGTCACGAGGGTCCCGCAGGGCGCCGCCTCAAGTCAAGTGCGCCCCGGGCATCCCCCACCCCCGCGGATCCCTCATCGCCCGAAGACGGTGGCGGGCGCCCGTGCCAATTCGGCCGTGACATGAGATTCGCCGATCGCGGCGGCGCGGTCGAAGGCTTCCCAATCGAGGAAGTCGACCCCGGCGACCGGCGGCTTCAGCAAAAGGTCGGCGCCCGCCTGTTTCAGCCGGCTGGCCGGCGCCTTCACCGTGCCGGCGCGCAGCAGGATCTGCAGGATCGAGGGCATGCGGGGCCGGCGGCGGCGGAACAGGCGCTCGAACAGCGTCTCTTCCGGCAGGGCGCCCGGGGCGGCGAAGGCCGGCGCCTCGCCGACATCGATCGCGATCACCGGCCCCCGGCCGAGGCCGCGCATGGGCGTGACCGGCAGATTGTCGAGCACGCCGCCATCGGCGAAGACTTCGCCGTCGCCATTGACCCAGGGTGGCATGACGCCGGGGATCGCCACGCTGGCCCGCAGCCATTGCCACAGCAGGCCGCGCCGATGCACCGCCAGCGTGCCTCGGGTCAGATTGGTCGAAACGCAGAAATAGGGTAGCCACAGGTCTTCGATGCGGCGCTCGCCGAAGGCTTCCTGGAGCCGGCGGCTGACCTTGCGTCCGGCGGTCAAGGCGACCAGGGGCAGGGTGAAATCATTGACCGGGTTCGAGTCGACGAAGGCGCGACGCAGCCGGGGCTCGGCCTCGAAGGCTTCCCATTTCATGGCGGCGCCGGCCCCGACGATCGCCCCCATGGAACAACCGCCCACCATGTCGATCGGCACGCCGGCCTTGGAAAAGGCGCGGAGCGCGCCGAGATGGGCGAAGCCCCGCGCCCCGCCGCCCGACAGCACCAGACCGACCGCATGGCCAGTCAACTGCCGGGCTAGACGCGCGGCATCGGCCCAGACCCCGACCCGGACATGGTGATGCAGCCCGACATGGCGCCCGCCCAGGAAGGCCGCCGTACCGCCGGGCGAGATGCGGTCGGCCGGATGCAGCAGCACGAGTTCGAGGGCAAGGCCGCGCTCCGCCGCGACCGCTTCCAGCGGATGGCGGAGGCGGGCGTCCGCCGTATCGTCCGCCTCGGCGACGACGATGGCGAGATCGGCCTGGCGGAGGCACAGGCGGCTCCACGGCCCGGCCGTCCCGTCGGCCTGGTAGAGCACGAAATCATGGCCGGCTTCGATGTCGTGAAACCATTCTGTCTGGTGCCCACCGCCCTCGCCCTCGCCGATCTCAGCGACCGAGCCGAACAGCCGCATGGCCCGGGCCAGGTCGCGGCGCAACGCCGTGCAGTCGCGCGGGCCGCCCAGGGGCAACAGGGCGACAGTGCGGGGCCGGGGCGGCGGATCGTCCGCCGGCCGGTCCTGCATGGTTTCGAGACGGGTGACGATCTGCCGGGTCAGGCTCAGCATGGCGCCCGGATGGCGGCGCACCAGCTCTTCGAACCCGTCGCGGTCGAGGCGCAGCACTTCGCAGTCCCGCTCGGCGACGACCGAGGCGGAACGCGGCCGTCCGGTGATCAGGGCCATTTCGCCCACCACTTCGTCGGCGCGGATGCGGGCGATCCGCCGCTTCACCCCGTCGGCCGCGACGCGCAGCACCGAGAGCGAGCCGCGCAGCACGACATAGAGAGCGTCGCCGACCTCGCCCTGGGCGAACAGGACATGGCCGCCGGGCAGGCTGAACCATTCGCCGTGCTCGACCACCGCCGCTCGCTCCGCAGGCGTGAGGCCGGCGAAGAGGGGCACGCCGTCGAGCAGGGTCGTGGTCTCGGCCGGCGCGTCCATCGCCTACCTCAGGTGCCAGCGGGCGGTGATCGAAGGCCCTTCCTCGGCCCCGACCAGGCCGCGGTCGTCGAGATCCAGGA
>JAYSCC010000080.1:0-5062 GCA_041915065.1 Zavarzinia sp. | reverse complement strand
TAGATCACCGGCACCAGTTCGGCGATGGTCGCCGGCCCCTCGGCCAGGAGGCTGGTGATCTGCGCCTCGCGCTCGCGCCGGTGGGCGACGAAGGCGGCGACATGGGGTTTCGGAGCGGTGATGGCGGGGCCGTGGGTCGGCCAGTAGACCGCGTCGTCGCGGGTCAGGAGCTTGTCCAGGCTGGCCATATAGTCGCGCATGTCGCCGTCGGGCGGCATGATCACGCTGGTCGACCAGCCCATGACGTGATCGCCGGAAAACAGCGCCCGCGCCTCGCGCCAGGCGAAGCAGAGGTGGTTCGAGGTATGGCCCGGCGTATGCACGGCTTCGAGGGTCCAGCCGGGGCCGGCCACCACGTCGCCGTCGGCGAGCGTCACATCGGGCACGAAGGCGCGGTCGCCGTCCTGCACCGCCGCCTCGCCCGCCGCTTCCCGCCGGCCGGAACCATGGGGACCGAAGCCGTGGGTGGGCGCACCGGTGGCCGCCTTCAGGGGGGCGGCGCCGGGTGAATGGTCGGTATGGGTGTGGGTGACCAGGATATGGCTCACCGTCTCGCCGGAAAGCCCGGCCAGCAGCGCCTCGATATGGGCGGCATCGTCCGGCCCGGGATCGATCACCGCGACCCTGCCTTCGCCGACGACATAGGTCCCGGTGCCGTGGAAGGTGAAGGACGAGGGATTGCGCGCCACGATCCGGCGCAGGCCCGGCGCCACCGGCTCCAGCCTGCCGTATTCGAAGCTCATGTCGCGCCGGTAGGGGATTTCCACCGCCATCGTCTCTCTCCTCCTTCGAAGCATTCTATATCGTTGGCGGCCCCGTGCCATCCGCCGCTCTCAGGGCGGCGAAGCCCGCCAGGGATCGACGACCGTCAGCCCGGCCGCCTCGAAGGGGGCGGCATCCCGTGTCGCCACCATCAGGCCATGGACTGCGGCGATGGCGGCGATATAGCCGTCCGCGGTCGCGATCGCCTTGCCCGCGGCGCTGGCGCGCGCCCTGATGGTGCCGTAAGCCGCCGCCGCGGCAATGTCGAAGGCCAGAAGCCGGTCCTGGAACAGCGGCACCACCTGCTCGTCGAGACTGCGGCGCAGGAATTCCTTGCGCCGGCCGTCCGCCAGGGCGGCGATGCCGAATTGAAGCTCGGCCAGGCTGATCGTCGAAAGATACAGCGTGTCGATCGCCTGGGCGTCGAGCCAGGCCAGGACAGCCGGATCCGGATCGCGCCGCAGCGGCTCCGACAGGACATTGGTATCGAGCAGAATCATCGGAGATCGATCGGCTCGCCCGCCTCGACCCGCCGCTCGATCTCGAGGTCGGCGCCGCCGACTTCGCGCCCGATCGCTGCCAGGAGCGAGCCCAGGCAGACCCTCTCGGCCGGTCTCACCGCGGTTTCGAGAATGTCGCGAACCTCGGCCTCGGTGCTGCGGCCGTGACGCGCCGCCCGCACCTTGAGCGCCCGATGCGCCTCGTCCGAGAGATTGCGGATGGTCAGGGTGGCCAATGCTGTCATCCAAGGAAAAATGCTGTCATTGCCGGCAGGATAGCGGATTCTGACAGCACCTCAATCGGTTTCGCCCCCGGTGGCCCCAGGATCAGCAAGAGCATGGCCCCTGCCAGCAGGCCCGGCCCGAAGGGCGGGTCGTCGGCCAGGCGGCGCAGCAGCAGGGCAGCCGCACCAGCCAGCGCGGTGACGATGCTGGCGGCCAGGAAGCACCAGATCAGGCCGACGGGGCCGAGCCAGATGCCGAGGCCGGCGACCAGCTTGACATCGCCGAGGCCGAGGCCGGCCCGCCCGCGGACCAGGCCATAGAGGGCGCCGAAGCCCCAGAGCAGGGCGGCACCGCCAGCCCCGGTCGCCGCCCCTTCGACCAGCCGTCCGCCGGCCGCGACATCGGCGATTCCGAGCAGGCCGATCGCCAGCGACCATTCGTTGGGAATGCGGCGATGGGCGAAGTCGAAGGCGATGGTCGAACAGGCGATCGCCCCGAAGACCACCAGGGCGGCACCGTGAGGCTCGACCCCGAAACGCCAGAGCGCCGCCGCCCCGAAACCGCCCGCCGCCAGGATCCAGAGCGGGCCGAGCGGCGGCACGGCAAGCTCCCGCGCCTTTGCCAACGCCAGGGTCACGCGCCAGGCGATGAAGCCGGCGAGCAGGCCGAGGCAGGCCCCGAACCAGGGATAAAGGGGCTCCAGGGGAAAGAGCGGAATATCAGACATGGCCGGCTGCCGCGGCCAGGACCGCGGCCAGGGCGATGCTGGCGGCGGCCCCCAGCACGTCGCCGGTATAGCCGCCCAGCTTCTCCCGCGCCACCGCCGCCACCGCGAGCACGGCCGCCGCGGCCGCGGCCGTCGCCGCGATGACGCCGAAGCCGAGCCCGACGATGCCGAGGCCGAGGGCGATCACCACGGCACTCCAGCCCCGATCGGCCGAGAGCGGGCCGAGGCTGGCGCCGAGCCCGTCCTTCCGCGCCGGCTCCAGCAGGGCGAGGGGGAGCAGCAGGGCCACCCGGGCCGCCGCATCGGCCGCGATCACCGCCCCGGCCAGGGTCCAGAAGCCGGCCTCCGCCAGGCTCGCCAGGGCGAAGAGACGGGCGGTCAGCAAGGCCCAGAGGGCGATCGCACCGAAGGAGCCGATCCGGCTGTCCCGCATGATGGAAAGACGCGTCTCGCGGTCGCGGCCGCCGAGCCCGTCGGCGAGATCGGCCAGCCCGTCCTCGTGGAAGCCCCCGGTCGCTGCCACTTCGGCCAGGATCACCAGGAGCGCCAGGCCATAGGGACCGACGCCGAACAGAAGGCCCAGTGCCGCCACCGCGACGGCGACCAGTCCCACCGTGGCGCCCGCCAGGGGAAACGCCCAGACCGCGCGGCCGAGGGCGCCCGGCGCCATCGCCGGCAGGGTGCCGACCGGCAGCCGGCTGAACAGGCCGAGCACCAAGCGGAAATCGTCGAACGGTCGGGTCGGGAGAGGGTCCTGCATTTTCACGCTTCTTCGCCGGGCCGTCATTGGCTACTGCTGGGGCCCTTCCCGACCCTGACAGTTTTGGCCATGACGATCAAACCACCCGTCGATTTCGCCGATCTCCACCGCCTGGTGGCGAGCCTTCCTGCCGGTGACGAGGCCGCCGCAGGTGCCGCCACCGCCCGCGACGCCGTGCTGACCAAGCCCCCCGGCGCCCTCGGCCGGCTCGAATCGCTCGCCATCTGGCTGGCGCGCTGGCAGGGCCGGGCGCGGCCCCGGGCCGAATCGGTGAAGATCGCGGTCTTCGCCGGCAACCACGGCATCGCCGCCGCCGGGGTCTCGCCCTATCCGGCCACGGTGACCGCCCAGATGGTGGCCAATTTCGCCGCCGGCGGTGCCGCCATCAATGCGCTGGCGCGCGGCATCGGCGCCGAACTCACCGTCGTGCCGCTCGACCTCGACCGGCCGAGCGCCGATTTCCGTGACCGCCCGGCGCTGGACGAAGCCGAATTCATCGCCGCCGTCGCCGCCGGCTTCGCCGTGGTGACCGAAGGGATCGACCTTCTCTGTATCGGCGAGATGGGCATCGGCAATACCACGGCCGCCGCGGCCCTCTGCGCCGGCCTGTTCGGCGGCGATGCCGCGGGCTGGGTCGGCCCCGGCACGGGGGCGACCGGCCCGGTGCTGGCGGCCAAGATCGCCGCGGTCGAGACTGCCGCCGCCTTCCACCGGGCGGCGACGCGCGATCCGCTCGAGCTGGCGCGCCGGCTGGGCGGGCGGGAACTGGCCGCCATGCTGGGCGCCTGCCTGGCGGCGCGCCTGGCCCGGGTGCCGGTGGTGCTGGATGGTTATGTCACGACGGCGGCGGTGGCCCCGCTCGCCCTGGTCACGGCCGGCGGCCTCGACCACACGGTGGCCGGTCATTGCTCGGCCGAACCGGCACATCGCCGGCTGCTCGAACGCCTGAGCCTGGCGCCCCTGCTCGACCTCGGCATGAGGCTCGGCGAAGCCTCGGGGGCCGCCTGGGCCGCCGCCGTGGTCAAGGCCGCGGCGCGCACCCATGACGAGATGGCGAGCTTTGCCGAAGCCGGCGTCGACGGGAAGGAATAGGAGCGCCGCCGCGGCCGGGTCGCCCCCGGCCGCGGACGCTGCGGATCAAGCCGCGAGCTTGTCCAGGGCGCGGACGATCGCCTCGCCCATCACGCCGGTCGAAACCTTGGCCATGCCGGGCTGCATGATGTCGCCGGTGCGGAGACCGCCGGCCAGCACGTTCTCGACCGCCTTTTCCAGGAGATCGGCCTCGGTCCCGAGGTTGAACGAGTAGCGGAGTGCCATGCTGAACGACAGCAGGGTGGCGATCGGGTTGGCCAATTCCTTGCCCGCGATATCCGGTGCCGAGCCGTGCACCGGCTCGTACATCGCCTTCCGCTTGCCATTCGCGTCGGCCGCACCGAGCGAGGCCGAGGGCAGCATGCCGAGGGAACCGGTCAGCATGGCGGCGCAGTCCGACAGGATGTCGCCAAACAGATTGTCGGTCACGATGACGTCGAACTGCTTCGGGTTCCGCACGAGCTGCATGGCGCAGTTATCGGCATACATGTGCGAAAGCTCGACGCCCGGGAATTCGGTGTCGTGGACGAAGGTCACTTCCTCGCGCCACAGGATGCCGGATTCCATGACGTTGGCCTTTTCGGACGACGTCACCTTGTTGCTGCGCTTGGTCGCGATGTCGAAGGCGACGCGGGCGACGCGGCGGATTTCCTCGGTCGTGTAGACCTGGGTGTTCACACCGCGGCGCGAACCGTCGGGCAGGGTCTCGATGCCGCGCGGGGTGCCGAAATAGACGCCGCCGGTGAGTTCCCGCACGATCATGATGTCGAGGCCGCGCACCACGTCGGGCTTTAGGGTCGAGGCTTCGACCAGGGCATCGAAGCACATCGCCGGGCGCAGGTTGGCGAACAGGCCGAGGTCCTTGCGCAGGCGCAGCAGGCCGCGTTCCGGCTTCACCTCGAAGGGCAGGTTGTCCCACTTCGGCCCGCCCACGGCGGCCAGCAGCACGGCGTCGGCGTCGAGCGCCAGCTTCATGGTCTCGTCGGTGATCGGCTT
>JAYSCC010000079.1:0-9235 GCA_041915065.1 Zavarzinia sp. | reverse complement strand
CGAGCAGATGGTCTGCGACCTCGGCCGTGAATGGGAGGCCGGCGGCCTGCCCTCCGGCGTGGTCGAACATCTGGACGACATGGTGACCGGCTTCCGCACCCAGCGCCTGCCGATCGACGGCTCCGGCCAGTCCCAGACCATGGATACCAAGGTGGCCTGCCGCCGCCTGCTCGGCCAATTCACCGACGCCAAGCTGGGCGGCCTGTCCTTCTGGACCCAGCCCAATTCCTGGCATCACTTCATGTCGGACCACATCGTGACCTTCTCGGTGATCCCCCTCGATGCCGACAACACGTTGCTGCGCACCAAATGGCTGGTGCACAAGGATGCGGTCGAAGGCATCGACTACGACCTCGAGAAGCTGACCGAGGTCTGGGTCGCGACCAATGCCCAGGACGGCGACCTGGTCGCCCTCGCCCATGCCGGGGCGAAGAGCCCGGCCTATGAGCCCGGGCCCTATTCGCCCCATACCGAGGGATTGGTCGACCAGTTCTGCAACTGGTACCTCAGCCGTCTCGCCGCCGGGCTCGGCCGCTGACATGGCGGCGATCTGGAACGCCGAGGAGGACGAGGTCCTGGTTTGCCGCCAGGTCCGGCGGGAAACGGCGGACGTGAAGAGTTTCATCCTGGGCGCCCGCCGCCCGGCCCGTTTCGACTACCGCCCCGGCCAGTTCCTGACTTTCGAGGTCGAGGTGGGCGGCCAGGTGCTGAACCGCTGCTATACGATCTCGTCGAGCCCGACACGGCCCGATCTTCTCTCGATCACGGTGAAGCGCGTTCCCGGCGGCCCGGCCTCCAACTGGCTGCACGACCATCTGGTGCCCGGAGCGGAGATCAAGGCGACCGGGCCGATGGGCGAGTTCTGCCATGTCCTGCATCCGGCGCCGAAATACCTCTTCCTCTCGGCCGGCAGCGGCGTGACGCCCCTGATGTCGATGGCGCGCCAGATCCACGACCTGGCCGAGGCGACCGATGTCGTTTTCCTCCATGCCGCGCGCACGCCAGCCGATATCGTCTTCCGCGAGGAACAGGCGCTGATCGCGCACAACCTGCCGCAATTCAGGGCCGCGGCGATCTGCGAAGGCGATGCGCCAGGCGAACGCTGGGCCGGGATCAAGGGCCGCATCACGGCCGAAGCCCTGGCCGCTCTGGTGCCGGATTTCCGCGAGCGCGAGGTCTTCACCTGCGGCCCGGCGCCCTTCATGGCCGCCGTCCGCGCCATCCTCGGCGCTGCCTCCTTCGACATGGGCCATTACCACGAAGAGAGTTTCGATTTCGGCGCGGCGGTCGAACCGGCGCCGGAACAGCCGGCGGCCGGCCAGGTTTACCGCGTCGAATTCACCAAGAGCCGGCGCGTGATCGACTGCCCGGCCGGCATGAATGTGCTGGAGGCGGCGCGGCGGGCGGGGATGCGCCTGCCCTCTTCCTGCACCAAGGGCTTGTGCGGCACTTGCAAGAGCCGCATCGTCTCGGGGAGGGTCGACATGACTCACGCCGGCGGCATCCGCCAGCGTGAGATCGACCAGGGCTTGGCTCTGATCTGTTGCTCGAAGCCGCTGACCGATCTCGTGATCGAGCGCTAGGAGAAGACATGGCGCGCGCCACCCTCGACCTCGCCACACTGCGGCGCTTTGGTTTCCTGACCCTGCCGAATTATTCCCAGATCGCCACCGCCAATGCGATCGAAGCCTGCCGCATGGCCAATTACGTGACCGGCAATACCGCCTACGACTGGGCCGTGGTGACCCCGGACGGCGCCCCCGTGGCCGCCAGCAACGGCTATTGCCTGACGCCGACGCTGGCGCTCGCCGAAGCCGGGCGCTTCGATTGCGTCTTCGTCTGCGGCGGGGTCGACGTTCGCCACGCCGTCGATCGCCGCATGGTCGACGCCCTGCGCCGGCTCGACCGCCAGGGGATCTCCCTCGGCTCGCTCTGCACCGGCACTTTCGCCCTCGCCGAGGCGGGCCTGCTGGACGATTACCGCTGCGCCATCCACTGGGAGAATCTGGCCGCGATCCGCGAGGAGTTCCCGGAGGTGGCCTTCGTCGACGATCTCTTCGTGATCGACCGCGACCGCCTCACCTGCACCGGCGGCGTCGCCCCCCTCGACATGATGCTGGCCCTGATCCGCGCCCGCCTGGGCCGCGAAGTGGCGAGCAAAGTCTCCGACCAGTTCATCGTCGAACGGGTGCGCGGCGCCAGCGACCACCAGCATCGGCCCCGCCCGCTGGCCGGCCAGCGCGTCCTGAACCAGGCTGCCGCCCTGATGGCGGAGAATATCGAAACCCCGATGGCGATGCCCGAAGTGGCGGAAGCGCTCGGCGTCTCGCGCCGCCAGTTGGAACGCCTGTTCAAGCGCCACCTGGGTACCTCTCCGGCCGACTATTACCTGAACCTCCGCCTGACCAGGGCGCGCGAATTGCTGCGCCTGACCGCCATGGCGGTGACCGACATCGGGCTCGCCTGCGGTTTCCAGTCCTCCGCCCATTTCTCGACCGCCTACAAGAGCCAGTTCGGCCGCCCACCGCGCACCGACCGCACCGCGGCGGTCAGACCGAGCTGAGAGGCCCGCCATGATCGCCCAGGCGCAAGCCCTGCTCCGCCCGCTCCAGATCAAGGGGCTGACCATCCGCAACCGGGTGATGAGCACCAGCCACGCTCCGGGTTACGGTGCGGACGGCAAGCCCAAGGAACGCTATCAGCTCTATCACGCTGAAAAGGCCAAGGGCGGCATCGGCCTCACCATGTTCGGCGGTTCCTCCTCGGTCTCGCTCGACAGCCCGGCGACGCCCTGGAACCAGATTTCGGTGGCCGACGATTCGATCGTGCCCTGGTTCCGCCAATTCGCCGACCGCGTGCACGAGCACGGCGCCAAGCTGATGATCCAGCTGACCCACATGGGCCGCCGCACCCGCTGGGACACGGACAATTGGTTCCCCACCGTCTCCGCCTCGCCCAGGCGCGAACCGGCCAGCCGGACCATCCCTAAGGAGATCGAGGAAGAGGAGATCGCCCGCATCATCGCCGATTACGCGGCGGCCGCCCGGCGGGCCCGGGACGGCGGTCTAGACGGCATCGAATTGTCCGCCGCCCACGGCCATCTGGTCGACCAGTTCTGGAGCCCTTCCGTGAACAGGCGCAGCGACGCCTATGGTGGCAGCCTGGAGAACCGCATGCGTTTCGGCATCGAAGTGCTGGAGGCGATGAGGGCGGCGACGGGGGACGATTTCGTCATCGGCATGCGCATGTCCGGCGACGAACTCTATGCCGAAGGCCTGTCCCAGGCCGATTGCCTGTCGATCGCTTCCGCCTATGCCTCCCGCGGCTTGGTCGATTTCCTGAACATCCTGGGTGGCCAGGCGCGCGATCACCTGTCCCACGCCGTGGTGCTGCCCAATATGTCCTTCCCGGTGGCGCCCTTCGCCTCGCTCGCCAGTGCGGTGAAGCGCGAGGTCGACGTGCCCGTGTTCCATGCCCAGCGGGTGACCGATCTCGCCAGCGCGGCGCGCCTGGTGCACGAAGGCCATGTCGACATGGTGGCGATGACCCGCGCCCATATCGCCGACCCCCATCTGGTCCGCAAACTCTCCGAAGGCCGGGAAGACGACATCCGCCAATGTGTCGGCGCCGGTTACTGCATCGACCGCATCTATGTCGGCGGCGACGCCCTCTGCCTGCAGAATGCGGCGACCGGGCGGGAAGCAACCATGCCCCATGTCATCCCACCGGCCGCGCGTAAGTTGAAGGCGGTGGTGGTCGGCGCCGGGCCGGCCGGGCTCGAAGCCGCCCGCGTGCTGGCCGAACGCGGCCATGACGTCGTGCTGTTCGAGAAACAGGATCGGGTCGGCGGCCAGGTCGCTATCGCGGCCAAGGCGACCTGGCGCGAGGCGCTGTCCGGCATTCCGCGCTGGCTGCACGGCCAGGTGCTCAAGAAAGGCGTCGATCTCCGCCTGAACACGGAAGCCGACGCCGCCCTGGTGCTGGCCGAGGAACCGGAAGTGGTGATTATCGCGACCGGCGGCAGCCCGGGCAACCTGTTCGATCACACGGTCTCGACCTGGGACGTGCTCACGGGCAAGGCGGCCCCGGCCGGTTCCGTCCTCCTCTATGACGAAACCGGGCAGCACCAGGGCGCTTCCACCGCCGAAGTGCTGGCCAAATCCGGCTGCCTGGTGGAACTCGCCACCCAGGACCGCATGGCGGCGGAGGAAGTGGGCACCACCAACCAGCCGGTGCACCTCCGCGAGCTTTATCGCCTCGACGTGATCCTCAGCCCCAATCTGGAACTCCTCAGGGTCTATCCCGAAGGCAACCGCAAGGTCGCCGTGCTGCGCAACACCATGACCGAACGGGAGGAGGAACGCCTTGTCGATACCGTGGTGGTCGAAGCCGGGACATTGCCGGTCGACGCCCTCTATTTCGCCCTGAAGGCGCAGTCGGCGAACAGGGGCCAGACCGATCAACACGCCATCGTCGCCGGACGGCCGCAGCCCTTCGCCGAGGCGCCGGGGCTGAAACTCTATCGGATCGGCGATGCCGTCGCGGGGCGCAATATCCATGCCGCCCTCTATGACGCGCTCCGTCTCTGCAAGGATATCTGATGCCGGGCCTCGGCCTCGGCATTCTCGCCTTCCTGCTGGTGGCGGGGATCGCCGCCGGGCGGCGGGTGTTGCTGTGGCGGGCGGGGCGGCCGGCGCCCCTGCCCCTGGCCGGGCTGCTCGCCCTGCCGCGGCGCTATCTGCACGATGTCCATGCCGTGGTGGCGCGGCAGAAGGCGGCGGCGCGCATGCATGTGCTGGTCGCGGGCGGCACGCTGGCGGCCGCGGCACTCGCCCTGGGCGGGCTCGCGGTCAGCGCCCATCCCGCCTATGACGGGCTGACCGCGCTCGCCTTCGCCGTGCAACTGGCGGGCACGGGGGCGGTGGCCCGGCGGCGCATCCCCGTCCGGCCGCGCCAGCTCTCGCAGGGCGCCTTCCTGGGCCTGCCCCTGCTGCTCGGCGCCTTCGGCCTCGGCGGTTTCGTGGTCGCCGCCGATGCCACCTTCGGGGGCTCCTGGCTCGGTTGGTTCGGGCTCGCGCTGTTTCTGTTCGGCGGCTTCGGCCTGGCGGCGCAGGTGATGCGGGGGCCGATGCGCCATGCCGTGGCCGGGGCCGTGCATCTGGCCGCCCATCCACGGCCGGCGCGTTTCGCCGGGCGTTCCACCGCCCTCCTGCCCCTCGATCTCGATGCGGAAAAACTGGGGGTCGAGACAGCCGGCGATTTCGCCTGGAACCGGCTGGCCGGCTTCGATGCCTGCATCCAATGCGGGCGCTGCGAACAGGTCTGCCCCGCCTTCGCCGCCGGCCAGCCGCTCAATCCGAAGCGGCTGATCCAGGATCTCGCCACCGCACTCGACCCCGCGGGCGATCTCGCCGCCTATGCCGGCAGTCCCTATCCGAACGCCCGGCCGGTTTCCGGCACCTGCGGGCCAGCGCAGCCGATCGTCGGCGCTGTGATCCATGCCGATACGCTCTGGTCCTGCACCACCTGCCGGGCTTGCGTCGAATCCTGCCCGATGATGATCGAGCATGTCGATGCCGTGATCGACCTCCGCCGTTACCAGGCACTCGAAGCCGGCGCGCCGCCCCCTAAGGCGGCGCAGGCGCTGTCCGAGCTTCGTCTGGCCGACGATGCCGGCGCCCGGCCGCTCGCCGCGCGGGGCGATTTCGCCGCCGGCTTGCCCCTGCCTGTGCTGGCGCCGGGGGGCGAGACCGAGGTGCTGCTCTGGCTCGGCGAGGGCGCCTTCGATCTTCGCCATGGCCGGAGCCTGCGCGCCCTGCTGCGCCTTCTCCAGAAGGCCGGCGTCGCCTATGGCGTGCTCGGCGCGGACGAGAAGGATTGCGGCGACCTGGCCCGGCGGCTCGGCGACGAGGCGACATTCCAGCGCCTGGCGGCGGCGAATATCGCCGCCCTGAAGGCCCGGCGCTTTTCCCGCATCGTCACCGCCGATCCCCATGCCCTCCAGGTCCTGCGCGGCGAATATCCGGCCTTCGGCGGGACGTTCACGGTGCAGCATCACAGCGAATTGCTGGCCGAACTCCTGGCCGCCGGGAGACTGGTGCCCGGCCGCCTCGAGGCCCGCGTCACCTATCACGATCCCTGCTATCTCGGCCGTTACAACGGCGTCACGGCGGCGCCGCGCGACTTGCTGGGCCGGCTCGGCATCGAACTCGTCGAGATGGAACGCCACGGGCGGCAATCCTTCTGCTGCGGCGGGGGCGGCGGCGCGGCGCTGGCCGATGTCGCGGGCGACAGCCGGATTCCCGACCTTCGCATGGCCGAGGCGCGGGCGACCGGGGCCAGCGTGCTCGCGGTCGCCTGCCCGGGCTGCACCGCCATGCTGGAGGGCGTGACCGGGGCCAATCCCGACGTCCGCGACCTCGCCGAACTGCTGCTCGCCGCGGTGGAGGCGCCATGACGACCAAGCGCCGCGATCCCCGCGCCGAACGCGACGCCCGCCGTGTGGCCGGGGGCGAGCGGCCGCGCTTCGCCCTGGCACCCGCCGCGACCGGGCTCCGGCGCGACCCGCGGGCGGAACGCGACCGCGTCACCGTTCCCGGCGAGCGGCCGCGCCTGGTGCGCGACGGTGCGGACAGTGTCGCCCCCGTCGCCGTGGCGGCACCAGTGGTCCGCGTGGTGGTCGACGAGCCAGCCTTTCTGGTTCTCGCCGTACCGGAAGCGGCAAGGGGTGCCCTGTCCGCCCATGGCGCCGCCCGCCTGCTGGCCGGGGCCGGCGGCGCCGTCGTGGTCTTCGCCGGGATCGACGCCGCCGCGGCCGGCACCGCCGGGGCCGACCGTCTGATCCCGGACGACCTGACGGGTTACCATCCGGAGGCGCGGGCGGCCCGCCTGGCCGCCCTGGCGGCGCAGATCGCCCCCCGCCACATCCTGCTGCCCGAGACTTCGGCGGGCGGCGATCTCGCCCGCCGGCTGGCGGCGCTGAGCGGCGAGGCGCTGTTCGCCGGGGCAGAGCGGGTGACGGCGGATCTGGTGATCCGCCCTGCCCGGGGCCGCCGCGTCGAGCAGCGCCTCCGTCCGCCCCGCCTGATCACTCTGGCGCCCGACCGCGTGCCGGCTTACGGCGGCCCGCCGCGCGAGGCCCGGGCGCTAACCGCGGCACTGCCGGCGGGCGGCGCCGGCCGCTTCCTCTCGGTCGAGGAAATCGCCCCCAATCCCGCCGCCGTGCCCTTGGGCGAGGCGGGTTTCGTCGTCGCCGCCGGTAATGGCGTGCGCGATTTCAACGCCTTCCGGGCGCTGGCCGGGGCATTGGGGGCGACGCCGGGGGCCAGCCGTGCGGTCTGCGATGCCGGCGCTATGCCGCGCGCCACCCAGGTCGGCGCCTCGGGCACGGTGCTGGCGGCCGACTGCTATTTGGCCTTCGGCATTTCGGGGGCGCCCCAGCATCTGGCCGGCATCGCCGCGACCGAACAGGTGATCGCGGTCAATACCGATCTCCACGCCGCCATGATCGAACGTGCCGGCCTCGCCATCGTCGCCGATGCGCAGGACGTGATGCCGGCCCTGCTGGCCGCCTTGAAGGGAGAGGAACCATGAAGATCACGGTGCTGCTCTCCCGCGGGATCCACCCGGTCTCGGGCCGGGCCTGCCCGGCGACGCTGGACGCCCAGGCGATCCGCCTCGCCCTCGGCCGCGGCGTGGTCGAGGGTCTGCACGCAGGCGCCGAAGAGGGCGCGATCGCCGATTACCTGGGCCATGGTCTGCCGGCGCTGAGCCATCTGGTGATGGCCGAGACCGCGGATCCGCTGGCGGCCCTGACCGACCATCTGCGCGCGGCGCGGCCGGACCTGATCCTGGCCGGCCGGCAATCCCAGGGCGGCGAAGAAACCGGGCTGCTGCCCTATCGCCTCGCCGCTACGCTGAACCTGCCGATCGTCGCCGATGCCATCGCCCTGGCGATCGAGGGGGATGTCCTCGCCGTCGACCAGGCCCTGCCGCGGGGCGCCCGGCGCCGGCTTCGGCTCCGCCTGCCCTGCATGGTCACCGTGCATCCGGCAGCGCCACCGCCGCTGCCCTTCGCCCTCGGCCCGCGGCGGCGCGGGCGCCTGGCCCGGCTCGCGGCCGAGGGGATACCGGCGGTTCCGCTCGATGAAGTGGCCTATCGGCCGCGGCCGAAGCTCATGGT
The DNA here is from genome assembly GCA_041915065.1 of Zavarzinia sp. Classification (GTDB taxonomy): domain Bacteria; phylum Pseudomonadota; class Alphaproteobacteria; order Zavarziniales; family Zavarziniaceae; genus Zavarzinia. The sequence continues at coordinate 1,053 of JAYSCC010000079.1, read as the reverse complement.
GGCGGCCCAGGCGGCGGAGCGGCGCCTGATGCTGCACCCGGCGCCTGCGGAAGCGGCGGCCACGATCCTGGAACACCTGCGGGGCTTGGGCCTCAGGCGCTGAGGGCGCTTCGCCAGTTTTCCGAGGCAAGGGCGCGGAAAAGATCGTCCTCGCGGCAGAGGCCGCGGAGGATGCCGCCTTCGGTCAGCAGCAGGGGCAGCCCGCTGGCCTGGCGGAGTTCGATCAGCCGGCGCAGCGGCAGCTCGATCGGGGCCGTGATCAGCACGCCCGCGGCGGGCGGCGGGGCCAGGGCGCCGGCATAGGCTTCGATCGGGCAGGGTGCCCCGTTCAGGGTTGCCACCGGCTTCGGCCCCGGGGTCAGGTGCAGGCGCCGTGCCCCGTCCAGCACATAGGCGTCGCCCGCGCGAGAGAGCGCGTCGAGCGGCGTCATGGCGGAGTCGCCCTTCAGGATGTTCAGCGGGTTCATGTGCTGGACGAATTCCCGCACGTAATCGGTGGCGGGGCGGAGCACGATATCCTCGGGCGTGCCGGCCTGAATGATGCGCCCGCCTTCCATGATGGCGATGCGGTTGCCGAGCTTCAGCGCCTCATCGAGGTCGTGGCTGACGAAGACGATGGTCTTCTTCAGGTTACGCTGCAGGTCCAGGAGTTCGTCCTGCAACTTGTTGCGGATCAGCGGATCGAGGGCCGAGAAGGGTTCGTCCATCAGCAGGATGTCGGGATCGGTGGCGAAGGCCCGGGCCAGCCCCACCCGCTGCTGCATGCCGCCGGACAGCTCGGCGGCATATTTGTCGGCCCATTTGTCGAGATGCACGAGGGCCAGCTTCTCGTCGACCACGCGGCGCCGCTCGGCCGGCGAGACGCCGCGGAGTTCGAGGCCGAAGCCGACGTTTTCCCGCACGGTGCGCCAGGGCAGCAGGGCGAAATGCTGGAACACCATGGCGATCCGCTCCATCCGCATGCGGCGGAGCACTGCAGGCGCGCAGGTGGCGATGTCCACGACCTCCGCCCCGTGGCGGACCAGGACCTTGCCCCTGGTGACCTTGTTCAAC
>JAYSCC010000078.1:3520-9257 GCA_041915065.1 Zavarzinia sp. | reverse complement strand
GGCGCGCAGCCGGCGCAGCAGCTCGCCCTCACCGTCCGCGACATGCTCGGCCACCATGGCACCGTGGAGGTCCAGGAGCACGGCATCGCAGCCGGCGGCGACCGCCTCGACGATGGCGCCGGCCAGGCGCTCGTAAGCCTCGCGGGTGACGATGCCGCCCGGCATCGCCTCGGCCGCCACCGGGGTCACCACCTCCGCGCCACGCTCGCGGCACAGGCGGAGATAGGCGCCCATGGGCATCGCGGTTCCGGCATAGGCGCGTTCGGCGGCCGGGCCGAAATGCAGGCCCCAGGCCTCGAAACGGGCGAGGTCGGTGACCAGGGGCGAGAAGGTGTTGGTCTCGTGCTTCATCATGGCGACCACGACCTTCATGCCTGCCTCCTCCTGGTTCCGGCGTTAAGTCTAAACGAAAACGCCCGGCGGTTGGAGCCGCCGGGCGTTCGGAAGGGAAGCGTCGCCGCTTACCGATCGCGCTGGCCGAAGAGCTGGACCAGCATGATGAAGAGGTTGATGAAGTCGAGATACAGCGTCAGGGCGCCGAACACCGCCTTCTTGGTCATCACCTCGCCGTCGTCGCTGTCGGCGTACATTTCCTTGATCTTCTGGGTGTCATAGGCGGTCAGGCCGGCGAAGACCACGACGCCGATCACCGAGATCACCCACTGCATCGCGCTCGACATCAGGAACATGTTCACCAGCGAGGCGACCACGATGCCGATCAGGCCCATGAACAGGAAGGAGCCGACGCCGTCGAGGTTGCGCTTGGTGGTATAGCCCCACAGGCTCATGCCGCCGAAGGAGATCGCGGTGATGAAGAACACCCGCGCCACGCTCTCGCCCGTGAAGTTCAGCAGGATCGAGGCGAGCGACAGGCCGGTCAGGCCGGCATAGACCCAGAAGGTGCCCTGCGCCGCGGCGGCCGACATGCTGTGCATGCGGAAGCCCATGACGAAGACCAGCACCACGGGGGCGATCATCGCCACGATACCGAGGCCGGTCGGCCCCCAGGCCATGGCGGTCGGGTTATAGGCGAAGAAGACGTCGCGGACAGCGGTATTGGCCACCAGCCAAGCGGTGACGCCGGACAGGCCGGTCGCCAGCATCATGAACTGATAGACACGCTGCATATAGACGCGCAGGCCGGCATCGAAGCTCACCGCCGATGCGCGGCTGCCGCTCAGGGCGCCGTTGGGGTAGCGATAGTTGTCAGCCATTGTCGTCCTCTGAATTGCACCGAACGGGCACTATATCGGCATGGCGGTCATGCGTTTCAAGTGAGACTGCGCAGAATCGGCGCCGGCCGGGCCGCCAGCGCCCGCCAGGAGCCGGCCAGGCCGAGACCGACGGTGAGCAGGATCCCCGCCCCGGCGGCGAGACCGGCCGTGACCAGGTCGAAGCTGAACTCGGCCCGCATCAGGCCGCCGACCACGCCGTAAGCCGCCGCCGTGCCCGCCGCCAGGGCGACCAGCGCCGTGGCCAGGCCGAGGGCGGCATATTCCATCACGAAGACGCGCAGCACCTGCGCCCGCGTCGCCCCCAGCGTCTTCAGGATCACGGCGTCATAGAGCCGGCGGCGGTGGCCGGCGGCCAGCGCGCCGGCCAGTACCAGGAGGCCGGCGGCCAGGGTCACCGCCGCCGTCACCTGCACGGCGGTGCCCAGACGGCGCAGCATGCCGTCCACGGTCTCCAGCGCTTCCTTCATGCGGATGACCGAGATATTGGCGAAACGGTCGGTCACGGCGCGGAATACCGCCGGCTCCGCCGCGGGTGTCGCGCGCACGGTGGCCAGGAAGGTATGCGGCGCCGCCTCCAGCATGCCGGGGGAGAAGACCATGGCGAAATTGATGGTGAGCGAGGTCCAGTCGATCCGGCGGAGGTTGGCCACCGTCGCCTCGATGTCGCGGCCGAGCAGGTTGACCGTGATCCGGTCGCCGACCGTGACCCCCATCGCCTCCGCCAGGGCGGCATCGAAGGAGAGCAGCGGCGGCCCCCGGTAATCGGCCGGCCACCAGTCGCCCGCCACCACGGTGGCGCCTTCGGGCGGGGTCGCTGAATAGGTGATGCCGCGGTCGCCGCGCAGGGCCCAGCGGCCGTCCGGCTTCACCGGGTAGCTGTCGGCATCGATCCCCTTGATCTTCACGATCCGCCCGCGCATCGAGGGCACCATGCGGAGGTCGGCGGTGCCCGGCGTACCCTGCACCAGCGCGGTGAAATCCGCCGCCTCGTCGGGCTGGATGTCGACGAAGAAGAAGGAGGGCGCCGCGGTCGGCAGCCGTTCGCCCACCTGGCCTTCCAGGTTCCGCTGCACCAGGGCGACCGCGACCATCAGTGTGAGCCCGAGGCCGAGGGAGAGCACCACGGCCCCGGTCGCCGCCCCCGGCCGGTGCAGATTGGCGAGCGCTAGCCGGGGTTCCGGCCGCGCCGGCTTCGGCAGAGCCGCCGCCAGCCGGACCAGCAGGAAGCCGACCCCGCGCAACAGGCCGAAGACGGCGAGCGTGCCGAGAATGAACCAGAGGCCGAAGGCGATGTCGGCCGAAGCCGCCAGCGCCAGGCCGACCAGGGCCGCGAGCAGGACCGCTGTTGCGACCAGGAAGCGCTTCCGCGGCCACACCCGGTCGGGCGCCACCAGGTCGCGGAACAGATGAGCGGCCGGAATCTCCCGCGCCCGCGCCAAGGGCCAGAGCGCGAAGAGCAGCGCGACCAGGAGCCCGAAACCCGCCGCTACGGCCAAAGGCAACGGATAGATCCCGAGGGCGACCGGCACTGGCACGGCATCGCCGATCACGCCCGCGAGCAGGGCTGGCACGGCAATGCCGAGGGCAAGGCCCATCACGATGCCGGCCAGGGCCAGGACGGCGACCTGGAGCAGATAGATCGAAAACACCAGGCCGGCCGGCGCGCCCAGCGACTTCAGGATGGCGATGGTCCGTGTCTTGGTCGCCATATGGGCGCCCACCGCGCTGCCGACGCCGACCCCGCCGACGACCAGGGCGCTCAAGCCGACCAGGGCCAGAAACTGGCCGAGCCGATCGACGAACTGGGCGATGCCGGGGGCCGCATTGTCCCTGGTGCGGAGACGCCAGCCGGCATCGGGAAAGCCCGCTTCCAGCGCCTTGGTCACGGCCTGGGGCGCCACATCGGACGCCAGGCGCAGGTGATAGGCGGTATTGACCAGACTGCCCGGCTGCAAGAGGCCGGTCGCCGGTAGCACGTCGAGTGCGACCATGACCCTGGGGCCGAGGGCGAAGGCTTCCGCCCCCTTGTCGGGCTCGTCCAGGATCACGGCGCGGATCTGCACCTTGGCGTCGCCGATCGCCAGAAGGTCGCCGACATGGGCGCCGATCCGGGCCAGCAACGTCTCCTCGACCGCAGCACCCGCGATACCGTCCTTCACCGCAAAGGCTTCGGCCGGAGTCAGCGCCGGTTCGAGCTTCAGCGTGCCATAGAGCGGGTAGGCGCCGTCGACCGCCTTCAGCTCGACCAGGGTGCGCCCCTCGGCGCCGCCCAGGAGCCTCGCCATGGCGCGCATCTGGCGCACGGTCGAAACGGTCTCGGCCCGGGCCTTCAGCCCGCCCATTTCTTCCGCCGTCGCCTCGCGCTGGACGAGCCGGGCCTCGACATCGCCGCCCAGCAACGCCCTGCCATTGTCCGACAGGCTGCGGTCGATCGCCTGGCCCAGGCTGCCGATCCCGGCGATGGCGGCGACGCCGAGCACCAGGCAGGCGAGGAAGATGCGAAAGCCCCGCACACCGGCACGGAGTTCGCGCCGCGCCAGGCGGAAGGCGAGCCCGAGGTCGGTCATGCCGCGATCAGCCCGTCGGCCAGGCGGATCCGGCGGTCGCAGCGTGCCGCCAGGTGCTCGTCATGGGTGACCAGCACCAGGGTGGCGCCGCGGCGGCGCTCGGGATCGAACAGGAGGTCGACGATCGCCTCGCCCGTCCTGGTGTCGAGATTGCCGGTCGGCTCGTCGGCGAAGAGGAGGCGCGGGGTCGCGATCACCGCGCGGGCGAGCGCCACGCGCTGCTGCTCCCCGCCGGAGAGCTGAACCGGGTAATGCGCCAGCCGGTGGCCCAGGCCGACCGCCTGGAGCTGGCGCCGCGCCTCGCCCGCGGCATCGCGCCGGCCCGCGAGTTCGAGCGGCAGGGCGACGTTTTCCAGCGCCGTCATGGTCGGGATCAGGTGGAAAGACTGGAACACGATCCCCACATGGTCACGGCGAAAGCGCGCCAGGGCATCCTCGTCCAGCGTGTCGAGCCGCTGACCGGCCACGGTGACACTGCCCGAGGTCGGCCGTTCCAGCCCGGCCATGACCGAGAGCAAGGTCGACTTGCCGGAGCCGGACGGCCCGACCAGGCCCAGCGTCTCGCCAGCCTCGACGGCGAGCGAGATGCCGCGCAGGATGTCGACCGGCCCGGCCGCACTGGCGAGCGTGAGGCGCAGGTCTTCGATCTTGATTTCAGGAGCGGCCAAGGAATGGTACCGGGAATGAGGAGAGCGACCCTTCGGTCATATGGCCTGCGGGCCCTGGTTTTCAACCTTCTCGCCCTTTTTGCCTTGGCCCTGCCCGCCGCCGCCGCCGATCGGCCCCTGATCCTGGCCTTCGGCGATTCGCTGACCCATGGTTATGGCCTGGCCGGGCCGGAGACTTTTCCGGTCCAGCTCGAAAAGGCGCTGGCGGCGCAGGGGCTGCCGGCCAAAGTGGTGAATGCCGGCGTCTCGGGCGATACTTCGGCCGGCGGCCTGGCCCGGCTCGACTGGGCGCTGAGCGATCCCGCCGGCAAGCCGGATCTGGTCATCGTCGAACTGGGCGCCAACGATGCGCTGCGCGGCATCGATCCCGCTTCGACCGAGGCCAATCTCGACCAGATCCTGAGCCGGATCGAGGCCCAGGGCATCACCGTGCTGCTGGCCGGCATGAAGGCGCCGCCCAACATGGGGGCGGATTATGTCGCCGCCTTCGACGCGATCTTTCCCCGGCTTGCGGAAAAGCACCGGGTGGCGTTCTATCCCTTCTTCCTCGACGGCGTCGCCGCCGATCCCGCCTTGAACCAGGCGGACGGCATGCATCCCAACGGCACCGGCGTCGCCCGCATCGTCGACCGCATCACGCCCGCCGTGATTTCCGCCCTGAGGCAAAGGAATCCCGCATGAAGTACCGCCGGCTCGGAACGACCGATCTCGACGTCAGCCTGATCTGCCTCGGCACCATGACCTGGGGCGAGCAGAACACCGAAGCGGAAGCCCACGAACAGCTCGACTATGCGGTCGACCAGGGCATCAATTTCATGGATACGGCCGAAATGTATCCGGTGCCGCCCAAGCCCGAGACCCAGGGCCGCACCGAAGCCTATATGGGGAGCTGGCTGAAGGCGCGGAAGAACCGCGACAAGCTGATCCTGGCGACCAAGGTGGCCGGCCGCGACGGCCCCGGCCTGCACCTCCGCAAGCCGACGACGCGGCTGAACAAAGCCCAGATCACCGAAGCCCTCGACGGCAGCCTGCGCCGCCTCGGCACCGATTACGTCGACCTCTACCAGGTCCATTGGCCGGAACGCCTGACCAATGCCTTCGGCATCTCCGACTATCGCCACGTCGAGCAGGACGACCTCATTCCGATCGAGGAGACGCTGGAGGTCCTGGCCGGCCTGGTCAAGGCGGGCAAGGTGCGCTACCTCGGCGTCTCGAACGAGAGCCCCTGGGGCGTCATGCGTTACCTGGCGGCGGCGGAGAAATTCGG
>JAYSCC010000078.1:0-3510 GCA_041915065.1 Zavarzinia sp. | reverse complement strand
GGGCTGCCCACCATCGTCTCGATCCAGAACGCCTATAGTCTCGTCAACCGCCTGTTCGAGATCGGCCATGCCGAGATCGCGCACCGCGAGAAGGTCGAACTGCTGGCCTATTCGCCGCTCGCCATGGGCTTCCTCTCGGGCAAATATTTCGGCGGCGCCCGGCCCGCCAATGCCCGCCTGACGCTCTATTCCCGCTTCATCCGCTATTCGACGCCGGGCGCCCAGGCGGCCGCGGACGCCTATGTGACGCTGGCGCGGAGCCACGGGCTCGACCCCGCGCAGATGGCGCTTGCCTTCGTGAACAGCCGGCCCTTCGTCGGCGCCAACATCATCGGCGCCACCACGATGGAGCAGTTGAAGGCCGACATCGCTTCGATCGATCTGACACTTTCCGACGAAGTGCTGCAGGGTATCGAGGCGATCCACCGCGCCAATCCGAACCCCTGCCCGTGAGGCCGTGACATGGTCCGTCTCTTCGTCGCCCTGCCCCTGCCGGAGATGCTGCGCCAGAGCCTGGCGCTGCTCGGCGGCGGTGTGCCGGGGGCGAAGTGGACGCCGGTGCAGAATTTCCACCTGACGCTGAAATTCATCGGCGAGGTCGACGAGCGCACGGCGGACGACATCGTCTCCGCCCTCGACGGCGTCCGCGCCGATGCCTTCGACTTGAGCCTTCATGGCATCGGCACTTTCGAGGGCAAGCGCGGCCCGCGCCTGCTCTATGCCGCCGGGGTGGCGACGCCGGAGCTTCTGGACCTCGAAGCCCGGGTCTCGGCGGCGCTGGCCCGGGTGCCCGGGCTCGAAGTCGAGAACCGGCGCTTCACGCCCCATGTCACCCTGGCGCGGCTGAAGGATCCCGACAGGTCCCGCCTCGGCGCCTTCATCGAGCGCAGTGCGGGCTTCGCCCCGCCACCCTGGCACGCCGATCATTTCGCGCTCTATTCCAGCGTGACCGGGGGCGAGCATTCGGTCTATACGCTGGAAGAGCGTTTCGAGTTGGACGAGGCTGCCTGAGATGAGTTACCGGCGCATCGTGATCCTCACGGGAGCGGGGATTTCCGCCGAATCCGGCCTCGGCACCTTCCGCGACAAGGACGGCATCTGGACCCGCTACAATCTCGAAGACGTGGCGACGCCGGAAGGCTTCGCGCGCGATCCCGATTTCGTCCACGAATTCTACAATGCGCGGCGCCGCGGGTTGCTGGAGGCGCGGCCGAACGCCGCCCATGAAGCCCTCGCCCGCCTGGAAGCCGAGCACCCGGGCGAGATCCTTCTCGTCACGCAGAATGTCGACGACCTGCACGAACGCGCCGGCAGCCGCAACCTGATCCACATGCACGGCGAACTCAATCGCATCCGCTGCGATGCCTGCGGTATCGTGACCGAACACCGGTCCGATCTCTCGACCGGCGACGTTTGCGCGGCCTGCGGCAGCGCCGGGGGCCTGCGCCCGCATGTGGTCTGGTTCGGCGAAATGCCGCTCGAGATGGAGCGGATCTATCAGGCGCTGGCGGATTGCGACCTCTTCGTTTCGGTCGGCACTTCGGGCACCGTCTATCCGGCCGCCGGCTTCGTGGCCGAGGTCCGGCGCAGCCGCCGCGCCCATACGGTCGAACTCAACCTGGAGCCGTCGCACGGCCATTCCCACTTCGCCGAACGCCGTCTGGGCCCGGCGTCGGAAATCGTGCCCGGCTTCGTCGACGAATTGCTGAAACGCGAGGGATGACGATGCGCCCCTTTCATCTGGCCTTCCCGGTGAGCGACCTCGATGCGACACGCCGCTTCTATGCCGGCATACTCGGCTGCAACCTTGGGCGCAGTGCCGAGACCTGGGTCGATTTCGATCTCTACGGCCACCAGTTGAGCGCCCATCTGAGCCCGGCCCGGCCCCACGAAATCGCCGGGGACGTCGACGGTCACGCGGTGCCGATCCCCCATTTCGGCGTCGTCCTGACCATGGCGCAGTGGCGTGAATTGCGCGACAGGCTGGAAGCGGCGGAAGGGGTCGACTGGATCCTGCGCCCCAAGCTTCGCTTCGCCGGCCAGACCGGCGAACAGGCGACGCTCTTCGTCCGCGACCCGTCGGGTAACGCGCTCGAATTCAAAGGCTTCGCGGACGACGGCGAGATCTTCGCCTCGTGATCGCCCTGTTCAGCCACTATCCGGCCGAACGGACCGCCGCCTGGGCCGACGCCCTGCGCGCGGCGATCGGCGAGCCGGTCGCCTTGGCGGGCGAGGCGGCGCCGGAGACGGTCGAGATCGCGGTGGTGACACGGCCGGCGCCCGGCGCCCTGGCCCGTCTGCCGAAGCTCCGCCTGATCCAGTCGCTCTGGGCCGGCGTCGAGGGCCTGCTGGCCGATCCGACCCTGCCGGCCGGTGTGCCGATCGCGCGCCTGGTCGATCCCGGCCTTGCCACCGCCATGGCCGAGGCTGTCGCCGCCAATGTCCTGGCCCTGCATCGCCAATTGCCGCTCTACCGGGCGCAGCAGGCGGCAGGCCTGTGGCGCCAGCACCCGCAGCCCCTGGCCCGCGACTGCCCGGTCGGCATCCTCGGCCTCGGTGCCATGGGCAAGGCTGCGGCGGCGATGCTGGAGGGGATCGGCTTCCCCGTGCGCGGCTGGCGTCGCGCGGACGGCGCCGCCGGGCTCGACCGCCTGCTGGCCGAGGCCCGGATCGTGGTCAATCTCTTGCCGCTCACCGACGAAACCCGCCACCTGATGGATGCCGGCTTCTTCGCCAGCCTGCGCCCCGGTGCCGCGGTGATCAATTTCGGCCGGGGCGGCCACTTGGTGGTGCCGGACCTGATCGCAGCGCTCGATTCGGGCAAGCTCGGCCATGCCGTGCTCGACGTCTTCGAGACCGAGCCCCTGCCCCCCGACTCGCCCCTGTGGCACCACCCGGGGGTGACCGTCACCCCCCATGTCGCCGCCGAAACGAGCCTGCACAGCGCCGCCACCTGCGTCGCCGCCAATATCGCCGCCTTCCGGGCCGGCCGCCCCCTGACCGGCCTGGTCGACCGGGCGCAGGGATATTGAGCACTTAGTCGAGCGCGTCCATGTCGTCGTCGGAAAAGCCGAAGTGGTGGCCGATCTCGTGGATCAGCACTTCGCGGACCAGGGCGCCGAGGGCGCCGCCGGTCTCGCACCATTCATCGAGGATCGGGCGGCGGTAGAGGAAGATCATGTCGGGCAGGGCGCCCGAATCGCCGACCGACTTGTCCTTCAGCGGCACGCCGCGATAGAGCCCGGTCAGGGTGAAGGGATCGTCCAGCCCCATCTGTTCGAGCGTGTCGTCGTCCGGGAATTCTTCGACCCGGATCACGACGTCGCGCACCTTCTCGCGCAGGGCATGGGGGATTTCCGCCAGCGCCTGCGCGGCCAGGGCCTCGACGTCGTCGAGGCTGGGGGCGATGAGCCGATCGAGGAACTTCGCGTGAGTCATCTCGGCGGTGACGTTAGCGCCTTGTGCCGCGCTGTCCAGTCTCCTACGACTCCGAAACGAGGGACGAACCGG
>JAYSCC010000077.1:0-9296 GCA_041915065.1 Zavarzinia sp. | reverse complement strand
GGGTTCAGGCCTATATATGTGGGTAGGTCAAAGGGATTTGGAGGGGTATTTGTCAGAGCCATTGGAAAAGACGATACGAAGACTGTTCGCGCTATCCGGAAACGTATGCGCGTTCCCCGGTTGCTCGTTACCGATTGTCGAAGATGGGGGGACCGTTACCGGAGAAATTTGTCACATCCGTGCGCAAAGCAAGGGCGGCCCACGGTTCGATAAGACTCGGTCGGAAGCGGATCGGCACACCTTCGACAACCTGATTTTGTTGTGCCGCCGGCATCACAAGATCGTCGATGCGGAGCCGGACCTCTATTCCGTCGACGCGTTGCTGGAAATCAAGGCCATCCAGGAAGCGCAACTTGGTCGATTGGAGCGGGCTACGGATGCCTTCTACGCCAAGATATTGCTCAATGCGGCACGGCGCCTTGAAGTTAACAACAACAGCGGGAATGTCGTTGTCGATAGTCCGGGCGCTATTGTGGGCGGCACGGTCCATGTAAAGACAGTGCGCCGCAATGTCGAAATCATTGCCCCCGCAGGCACCATTGGGGCCGATCAGGATGCGAGCCGATATGTGCAGCACCTTATCAACCGCTACAACGAGTTCGCGTCCAAAGAGCCGAGCCGCGCTCGGAAATTCAGCTATGGAGCGATTTCCAAGAATATCGAGCACCAGTTCGGAGCACAGTGGAAGCTGCTTTCAATGGAGGACTTCGACGATCTGTGTGGGTATCTCCAAGGGCGGATCAAAAAGACTCGCCAGGCTAAGTCGAACGCCGCCAAGGGATGGCCATCCTTCTCAAGCTTTGAGGGGTTCACGCAGGGGAAGAGCCGGTAAAGGTGACGGGTTGAGTCAGATCGCGCTTCAGTTGGCTTGCACGAAACGATGGGCGTATGGATCACGCGGATCTGTGAAAGGCTTATGCCACCCCTTGAAACAGCAATTTGAAATGATTGCAGGCCCCCGCAACCACTGATAACGACACCCCCGCTGGCCCCGCCGCGGGGGTGTTCGCTTTTTGGGACACCCACGCCAGCAGCGTGCCCAGTTCTCCCTCCAGCACCGCGTTCACTGACCTGACCCCCATGGTTCATCCAGCTGGAAGCAGGGATCCGTGGTCAGTTGATCTGGGCCCTAAGTTTGGACCGCCCGAAGTTAGAATTTTCGGGCTCAGCGCGGTCCAGATTTCAGGAGGCAGGTCACTCACATCAAATGGGCGGCGCAGCGGTTTGCCGGCCCACCCTAGGCTGCCGGGGTGAGCGGCCGGCTGCGGGCCTGGAAGCGGCCCTGGCCGGGGCGGGCGAGCAGGGCGCCGTCGCGGCAGACCACGCTGCCGCGGGACAGCACCACCTTGGGCCAGCCGGTCACCGCGCGGCCTTCGTAGGGCGTATAGTCGGCCCGGTGGTGCAGCCTGCCGTTGGTGATCATCGCCTCGCATTCGGGGTCCCAGACCACGATGTCGGCATCGGCGCCGACGGCGAGCGAACCCTTGTGCGGCAGGCCGTAGATGCGCGCCGCATTGGCCGAAGTCAGGGCGACGAAACGGGGCAGGCCGATCCGCCCCTTGAGCACGCCTTCGGAAAAGAGCAGCGGCATCCGCGTCTCGATCCCGGGCACGCCGTTCGGCACATGGGTGAAGGGCGTGTCCGGGCCGCGGCGTTGCTTGCCGGCGGCATCGTCGAAGCTGAAGGGCGCGTGGTCGGACGACAGGATGTCGAACGTATTGTCGGCCAGGGCGCGCCAGACCAGCTCCTGGTTGGCCTTGTCGCGCGGCGGCGGCGAGCAGATGCATTTCATGCCCTGCGCCCCCGGACCGCCCAGGTCGTCGATGGTCAGGAACAGATATTGCGGGCAGGTCTCGGCCAGGATGCGGAGGCCGCGCGCCCTGGCGGCGCGGATCTGCTCGATCGCCTCGCCGGCAGAGACATGGACGATCAGGGCGGTCGTGCCCACGATCTCGGCCAGGGTGCAGGCCCGGTGCGTCGCCTCCCGTTCCACTGCGGCCGGGCGCGACAGGGCATGATAGAGCGGGGCGGTCTTGCCCTCGCGCAGCATCCGTTCGGTCAGCCAGGCGATGCAGTCGGTATTCTCGGCATGGATCATGGTCATGGCGCCCTCGCGCCGCGCCAGGTCCAGGACGTCGAGAATGTCGCGGTCGCTCAGCTTCATGTCGTCATAGGTCATATAGACCTTGAACGAGGTGTAACCCTCGGCGATCAGGGCGGGCAATTCCTGCATGATCTCCGGCCGCGTCAGGTCGGACAGGATCAGGTGGAAGCCGTAGTCGATCACCGCCTTGCCGGCGGCCTTGGCGTGATAATCGGTCACCACGTCGCGCAGGTTCTGGCCGCGCATCTGCAAGGCGAAGGGAATCACCGTGGTGGTGCCGCCGAAGGCAGCCGAGACGGTGCCGGAGTCGAAATCGTCGGCGAAGCGGGCGCCGTCGCTGGTCGGCTGGTCGAGGTGGCAATGGGCGTCCACCCCGCCTGGGGTCACCACCATGCCGCGGGCGTCGATGACCTCTTCCGCCGGGCCCAGGTCTTCGCCCAGGGCGACGATGCGGCCCTCGCGCACGGCGATGTCGCAGGTCGTCACATCGGCGGCGGTGGCGACCGTGCCGCTCCGGATGACGAGGTCGTAGCGGGTCATGGGTTTCTCCCCAGTCTGTGATCGAGGCGGTACAGGAGGTCGAGCAGGGCGGCGGTGCCTTCGGCCGCATCCTCGGCCGTGATCGCTTCCGCCGGGTGATGTGAGATGCCGCCGGCGCAGCGCATGAAGATCATGGCGTAGGGCATCACCGCGGCCAGGGCCATGCCGTCGTGCCCCGCCCCGCTGGCGAGCGAGCGGACGACGATGCCCCGCGCCGCCAGGCACGCCGCGACATCGGCGACCAGGGCCGCATCGCAAGGCGCGGCATCGGCGTCGTAGAAGACGTCGATCGAAACCTCGAGGCCGCGGCGCGCCGCGATCGCCCGGGCGGTGTCCAGGATCCGCGCCACGGCGGCGCGGCGGGCCGGGTCGGTCGGCGCGCGGACGTCGAGGGTCAGGCCGCAACGCCCGGCGATCACATTGGCGGCACCGGGTTCCGCCCCGATCCGGCCGACGGTGGCGAGCACGGCGCCGGCCGAGGCTCGGGCGATCTCTTCGGCCGCGAGGACGAATTCGGCCGCTCCCGCCAGGGCGTCGCGCCGGGCCGCCATGGGCACCGTGCCGGCATGGCCAGAGCGCCCGGCGAACCCCACTTCGGCCCGGGTCGCGCCGCAGATCCCGGTGACGGCGCCAAGCGGCAGGTCCTCCGCCTCCAGCACCGGACCTTGCTCGATATGGAGTTCGAGATAGCCGAGCTGGTCGCCCGGCCGGCGCGCGGCTTCGCCGAGACGGGCGGGGTCGAGGCCGAAGCCGGCCAGGGCCTCGGCCAGCGAAACGCCGTCGCCGTCGCGCCGGGTCAGCCATTCGGCGGGCAGCGTGCCGGCCATGGCCCGGCTGCCGATCAGGGCGATGCCGAATCGTGCACCCTCCTCGTCGCCGAAGGCGGGGACTTCGATCGGGAAGGCCAGGCGGCGGCCGGCCCGTTTCAATTGGTCGACGCAGGCGATGGTGGCGACCACGCCCAACATGCCGTCGTAACGCCCGCCATTGCACACGGTGTCGAGATGGCTGCCGACCAGGAGCGGCCGGCTTTCCCGCCCGTCGCCCTCATAACGGCCGATCAGGGTGCCGGCGGCGTCGAGCCGGGTGGTCATGCCGGCTTCCCGCATCCAGCCCGCGGTCAGCTCGATCGAGGCCCGGTGGGCCGGGGTCAGGAAACGGCGGGTCAGCTCGCCCGGGCGTTCGCTGAGCGCCGCCAGGGCCTCGCAACGCTCGATCACCAGGCGGCCGAGTTCGGCCGTCGCGGGGGTCGGACTCACCATGACGCCGGAACCTCCTGCCGCGCGCGGGTCTCGGCCTGGCCGGGGTCGATGACGGCGGCGATCGCGGCGGCGAGGCCGATCAGCCTGGCGTCGCCGAAACGCGGGCCGACCAGTTGCACGCCGAAGGGCAGGCCGCCCGCACCGAAGCCGGCCGGCACGGCGAGACAGGGGGCGTGCAGCGCGCTCCACAGCGAGCAGAAGATGGGGTCGCCCGTGCCCGCCTCGATACGGGGGGCGAGTCCGGGGGCGCCCAGCGTCAGGACGACGTCGAGCCCTTCGCCGAACAGCGGATCGAACAGGCCGCGGCAGCGGGCGGCCAGGTCCTGCGCCGCGGTGAAATCGCGCGCGGTGATGCCCCTGGCGTTTTCGACGCGGAGACGGAAATCCGGCGCCAGCTTGTCGTAATGGACCAGATATTCGGCCAGCAGGCTGCTCTGCCCCTCGTGGCCCATGATGATGTCGACCGCCTCGGCCAGGCCGTCGAAGGGCGCGGGCAGGGTGAGTTCGGCGACATCGGCGCCGGCATCGGCGAGGCGGCCGGCGACCGCCTCGATCCCGTCGCGGCCCGCCGCCTCGGCCCGGGACCAATAGGGCGAGCGGCAGAAGCCGATGCGCAGTCCCTCGAGCGCCGGCACGGCGAAATCCGTCCAGTCGCCGACCCGGAAGCACTGCGCGACCAGGGCGAGGTCTTCGCAGCTCCGCGTGAACCAGCCGACGGTGTCGAGGCTGGGCGCCGCCATCTTGATCCCTTCGAGGTTCACGGCCCCGAAGGTCGGCTTGAAACCATAGACGCCGTTGAACACGGCGGGCCGGATGATCGAGCCCGCGGTCTGGGTGCCGAGCGCCAGGGGCACCATGAAATCCGCCACCGCGGCGGCCGAGCCCGACGAGGAGGCGCCGGGCGTGTGGCGGAGATCATGGGGGTTCCGGGTCAGGGCGCGGCGCCCGCCCGAGGCGAATTCGACGGTATCGGTCTTGCCCAGCACGATGGCGCCGAAATGGCGCAGCACGGCGACGCAGGAGGCATCTTCGCCGCTCCAGCGCTCGGCATAGACCGGCGAATTGCAGGTCGTCGGCATGCCCGCCGTCTCGATGATGTCCTTGATGCCGACCGGAACGCCGGCCAGCGGGGCCGCCGGATCGGCCTGGCGGGCCGCCGCCCGGGCCGCGTCGGCGTCGACATGGAGCCAGGCGCGCACCTCGGGATCGCGGCGGACGATGCGGTCGAGGTAGGCTTCGACCAGTTCGGCGGGGTCGAGGCGGCCGGCGCGGATGCGCGCCAGCGCCTCGACCATGGTCAGTTGGTTCGGCGGCGGGGAGGCCATTGGGGGGGTCATCGCAGGTCCCTCGCTGCCGGGGCCCGGGCGCACTTGCGTTCGTCCCGCCCTTGCGGCATCAAAGCGCGATCCGGTTGTGCCGACGCACGGCCGGGACCTGGCCGGGAAGCATGTCGCAGATGGATTCCGCTGTCCGCTCGCTGGACGAAAACGCGATCTTCGAGGTGATGACCAACGCGCTGCTGTCGGCGCGGCTGGCCCCCGGCACGCGCCTCGGCGAACAGAAGCTGGCCGACACCTTCGGCGTCACGCGCGAGCGCATCCGCAAGGTCCTGCAACGCCTGGGCACCGTCCGCCTGATCGACATGGTGCCCAATCACGGCGCCTTCGTGGTCAATCCGACGCTGGACGAATCCCGCCTGGTCTACGAGGCGCGCCGGATCGTCGAGGCCGGCATCGTGGCGAGCCTGGCCGAACGGGCGAGCGAGAGCCAAGTCCAGTTCCTGCGCGACCATGTGACGGCCGAGGACGCCGCCCATCACAGCGGCGACCGCGTGCAGTCGACCAAGCTCTCCGGCGGTTTCCACATGGTGCTGGCACGTATGACGGCCAATCCCTTCATCATGCGCCAGATGCAGGAACTGGTGATCCGCACCACCATGCTGGACGCCTATTTCGACGTCGATTTCGTCAATCACTGCGGTATCGAGGAACATGGCGCCATCGTCGACGCCCTGGCCCGCCACGACGGCCGCGCCGCCGTGCGTGCCATGACGTCCCATCTCTCTGAAGTCGAGACCCGCTTCCGCCCCAAGGCCGAACCGCCGGCCCCGACCGATATCGAGGACGTCATCCTCGACGAGATCCGCCTGTGGCAGGCGGAGCGGACGGAAAAGCCGGCCGGCTGAGCCCGCCGTCATTCGGGTCCCCCGCCGAACAGCCGGACCAGGGCGGGGCCGGCGCCCCGGATCTCGCGCCGGGGCAGGGCGGCCGAACTACCCATCGTCGCCTTGGGCAGGGCCAGCGCCGCCAGCGCTTCCGCGAGGGCGACGCCGGCCTTGATGCCGTCGATCACCGGAACCGGCACTGCCGCCTGAATCTCCGGCGTCAGTCCCGCCATGGCTGCGCCGGCCAGCACGATGCTCTCCGCCCCGAGGTCGATCAGTTCCGCCGCCAGGGCTGCGATGCGGGGCAGGGTCGGGCCGGGGGTGAGATAGTCTTCCGGTGCCATGTCGATGCAGCGATAGCCGACGATCCGACCGTCGAGCCCGCTGCGGACGGCGGTGTCGCGATAGATGTTGAGCGCGCGCCGCCCCGGCCCGATGAAGCCGATCGGCCCGCCGCTGAGGGCGGCGACGTGAAGGGCGGCCGCGGTCATGCCGACCACGGGCACGCTCGCCGCCTCGCGCAGGGCTTCGAGGCCGGTGTCGAAGGAAATCGCCACCAGCACGGCATCGGCCCCGGCGCCATGTTCGGCCAGAAGCTCGACCATGGCGGCCTCGGCCAGGGCGTTTTCCGCCCTGGTCGTGATGATGCGGGGGCCGCGGTCGGCGTTGAAGGCCGCCACCTCGGTCCCTGGGCGGGCGACCGCCCGGGCCGCCTCGGCGCAGCGCGCGGTAATCTCCGGCGTCGTATTGCCGTTCAGCAGCAGGAGACGCATGATGTCGCTTCCGGCACGAGCAAGGGTCAGACGCGGGACGACGGTTTGTAGAAGGGCACGCGCTGCTCGCGCTCGAGATAGCCGTCGTAGAAGCGCTTCACATGGGGCAGCAGCTCGTGACCCAGGGCGTGGCGGGCGATCTCGTCGGCGTTGCGCGGGCCGGACAGGATGCCGGCGATCTCCGCCAATACGGCGTCGCGGTCGATCTTGGTGAAGCGGCCCTGTTCGTAGATCGCCTCGCCGTCGCAGAAGACGGTGTCGACGGCCTGGGTCTTGGCGCGCTGGATGACGGCGTCGAGGGGCGGAATATCGGCGTCCTGATAGGGATAGGTCGCCTTGTTCCAATCGATCAGCACGGCATCGAAGAAGCGCCCGGCTTCCAGCTTGCCGACCGAGGCGCCGAAGGCGGTGGTCAGGGCGCCGTGCTCGGTCGCCATGCGCAGCACCTGCGGGCAGGTCGGCACGTCGTCTTCCATGCCCGGGGTGCGGTGGACGCGCAGCACCAGGCGCATTTCCTGGAGCATGTCGCGGTCGTCGTTGATGCCCGCTTCGTCGAGCCCCATGGCCACGGTGACGCCCTTGGCGGCGAAGTGGTTCAGGGGGGCGACGCCGCTGCGCAGGCGGAAGTTGGACGAGCAGTTGTGGCAGATGCAGGTGCCGGTTTCGGCCGCGATCTCGACATCCTCCTCGTTCACCCAGACGCTGTGGCCCATGGTCATGCGCGGCCCCAGCACGCCGAGATCATAGAGGTGGCGGACGGCGGTCTTGCCGCTGCGCCGGCGGGCGTATTCCTTCTGATAGGCGGTCTCCAGCACATGCATATGCATGGGAACGCCGGCCGACTTGGCCTTTTCCGCGAGCGCCACCAGGCTGTCGTCGCTGCACCAGTGGAGGTTCGCCGGGGCGAGCTGGATGCGGGTCAGGCGCTGGCCGGCATTGGCCGCGGTCAGGCGGTCGAACAGTTTCAGATTGTCGTCGAGATCGAAGACCTGGGCCTTCAGGTGCTCGGCCAGGCGGCTCCCCAGGTCGCCCGGCAGGCGGGCGCAGAAGGCGGCGTCGTCCTCATAGACCATGCGGTTCTGTTCGCGGAGCGCGAAGCAATAGGAGGCGCGCATGCCGATCGCCCGATAGGCGGCGAGGACCTTGGAAGCGCCGCCCTCGATCGCCTCGAAGCCGCCGCGCATCCAACCGTGGATATGCTGCACCGTGGTGATGCCGGAGGCGATCATCTCGAAGGCGGAATAGAGCGTGTCGAGATAGAGATCGACCGACCGCGCCGGGATCCGGCTGGCGAACCACATTTCCAGCGGATGATCGGGCGAGCCGAGCTGCAAGGGCGTCAGGCCGACGTGGTGGTGGCTGTTGACGAAGCCGGGCAGCATCATGTGGTGCGGGAAGCGGCGGATCTCGGCCGTGGGCGCCAGCTTCTGCAATTCGGCGAGTGCCCCGGTGGCGACGATGATGCCGTCGCGCTGCAGGATGGCGCCGTCCTCCAGGATGTCGACCGAATGGCGGTCCACGACCCCGAGCACGATCCATTTCGCCTGAACGATCAATTCGGCCATGATTCAGTCCTTCAGCAGATCACGGCGCCGGCAATCGCCCGGCGCCGCTCGAAAGGGGAAGAAGCGCGCAGGCGGCGGAGGCCGTCGCGCGTCAGCGTGTGGATGACGTGGCCCGGCCCGGCGCTCGACGGCAGGCAGGCGATGGCGCCGCCATCGGGCGCCACCAGGGCGGTCGGCGCCTTGTGGGCGATCGCCCGGCCGTGCAGATGCTCGATGCCGCTCCGCCCGGCGGTGAGGGCGTAGACGCCGTTCTCCCGCGCATGGGTGCGGAGTTCGCACAGGAAGAAATCCTCCGGCTCGTCCGCCGGGCCGTTCACCGGGCAGAGCACGAGATCGGCGCCCGCCGCCCGCGCCGCCCGCCAGCTCTCGGGGAAGCGGCGGTCGAAGCAGATGAAGCTGGCGATGCGAAAGCCATCGAGGTCGAAACAGGCGACCTCGGCCGGGCCGGGGGTGAAATGATCGGCCTCGCCGAAGGCATCGCCCGGCGAGGCGGGCGGCAGGTGGATCTTGCGGGCGGCGACCACAGGCGCGCGGCCGGGCCGGACCAGCACCGCGGCGTTGAAGACGGCGTCACCCTCGGCCAGCGCCAGGGGAACCAGAAGGGCGGTCTCCAGCCGGTCGGCCAGGGCGACGGCCCAGGCGACCGTCGGCCCCGCCAGGGTCTCGGCGACAGGGCGCCAGTCTCCCGGCGCCTCGCCCGTGAAACAGGGCCAGGCGAAGAGTTCGGGCAGCAGGACGAGGCGCGCCCCCTCGGCCACCGCGGCCTCGATCGCCGCCGTGGCGGGAGCGAGGTCGGGGCCGCCGTCCGCCCTCGCGGGCGGCAGATGCAGGCCGGCGACGGCCAGGGCCGCGGTCATTCCGCCGCCGCCTCCTGCTGCTCGAAGGCGC